>JAAUOP010000035.1 GCA_012034805.1 Synechococcales cyanobacterium CRU_2_2
TGAACGCCCTGCTCGATAAAGTACAGCGCGATCTCGGGTGGGTGATGGGGGGAGTACACAGAATCACGGCGTCGAGATCAACGGCCTCGGCCATAGCTTTGTAGTCGGCGAAGCTGGGGCATTGGGCGCTTTCGGCCATGGCCTGGGCTGCATCTTTGCGAATGTCTGCGACACCGGCTAGGCGGGCGAGGGGGGTGCTGTCAAAGGCTTGGGCGTGGGCTTGGGCGATCGCCCCCGCTCCAACAATGCCAAAGTTCAAACCGCCAGACTTCAAACCACCAGACTTCAAACCACCAGACTTCAAACCACCAGACTTCAAACCAGTCATAGAAATCACCAGAAAAAAAGTTCAAACGTATTCAAAAGCATTCAAAGCGGACTTAAAGGCGACGAAAGCGATAGAGCAGACCCGAACCATCGGTCGCCATTGGAGACAGCTCTAGGGAGAACCGGTCGAAGCGAATAACGGTTGGTGGTGCATCCAGCGATGGCAGCTCCGGATATTCCGCGATTTCCACCAGCAAGAGCCCCGTGGCATGGCGGCTTAAAAAACGGTGCTGTAGGGTTTCTTGCTGGTGGGGAAGCAGGCTGTGGGAGAGGGTCAGCTGTTCCGGCTCGAGCAGATGCTGATAGAAAATCACCTGATGGGCTACTTGATTGGCATCAAATCCCCAGACCATCAGGGCCTCGCGGGTGCGATGGCGAGCCACGAGGTCGATCAGGCTGCGGGTGGGCGGGTTGAGCCGAGGAATGGGGGCGATTTGCTGGGCGGGCGATCGCGAAATGCCCTGGAGCCAGGTCGCGGTCAGGGGCTCCGCGAGATAGAGCACGTAACCCAGTGGAAAAATCGAGAGCAACGTCAGTCGCCGGAACCACTTCACCCAAGGTGTTGGGAGAGCCGCTTGACCCAACGGTTTCTGACTCAGATGCATCCGGCCCAAACCTTGCAAACCCACCGCTGAATAGGGCAAGAGTAGGAATGCCAAGGCTAGAGAATAGCGCTCGTCTAAATTGAGCGTGCCGCTAATCGACTTATAAAACAACAGTCCGAGGAGTACCCCAAACGGAGCCAACCAGACCAAAGAGACCGCCTGCTCCCTAAAGCTGCGCCAAACCCCCAGCAGTGAGAGCCCCAGGACCCCAGCCGTCATGCCAAAAAACAGCGTCATCGGAAAAAACAGCGATCGCACCACTTGCTTGGTGGGCGTCATGCCGCCATAGCGCGCCAACACCTTGGCAGTATCTGCAGACTGGAAATTCAGCACATACAGCGGATCGCCAAACTGGATTTGGCTGCTGGCCATCCAGCAGAGCGGAAAGGCTAGGGCCACCAGACCAAAGGCCAAGGCGAATCCAGGTTTGCGCCAGAGCGGCAGTGCCATGACCGGTATCAGGGGCCAAACCTCGTAGCGCACTGCCGCCGCCAAGGTCAGGAATAGGCCCGCCAGCATGGCCTGATCCAGCCGCCCACTTGCTCGACGAGCTTGGGCCAGAAACACCAGCACGAGCGACAGCAAGAAGAGGTAGAGCGGTTCCGATAACGCCATCAGGCTGTTGCGAAACACCAGGGGAAGCAGGAGAAAGGCGATCGCCACAAATCGGCTCGCCGACTCATGCTCTGCAACTACAATTTCTCCCAACCCTTGCCCTGAGGCAAAACTTTTTGCACCGAATTCTCGCCGTGTAAACACCCATAGACCCAGGGCTGTTCCGATGGAGAACAGAATGTTGAGCACAACGGGAGTTACAAAGGGCCAGGGCAACAGCCAAAGGCTGGCCCCCGTTACATAGGTATGCAGCGGTGGCCAAATATCGGCACTGATCCAGTGAGGCGATCGCGCCCACGCTGAAGCCAAATGAATCCGTGAGAGCGCGTCGCCATTGACCGTTTCAGCCCAGGGCAGGGCGAACAGTCGAGTGGTTAAGCCAACGATCGTAATCCGTAAAATGGCGCGAAATTCGACGGTGCGAAATGGCTTTAGAGCTAGGGCCATAGCCTTTCTTCTCCCCCTGATCGAATATCCAATGCAAACTAATTGAAATTGGACGTGTTCAAGTGGTCGATGGCATCCATCAACGCATCGGCAATGTAGTTGATGTGTTGCTCGGTATAAGCCTCATTCCAGGGCAACACCAGCACCTCCTCAAGACCCTGGTAGGTACCGGGGAACTTGGCTTCGCTGTAGTCCAGCACCTCAGGCCGCGCCCGATCGAACGGGAAACGAGAATCGCCAAAGGTGCGCTGCTCTTGGAAAACCTGGCAGCGGAAGGCGGGCTTTTGGATATAGCGGGGGGCCGAGAAAATCCCGTAATTGTCCTTGAGCCAGGTTGCCAAGGCAACTGCTCCGCCAGGGATAACACTGCTGTCTACTCGCAGGCAATATTTCCAGAACACGTGGGTGTTGCGATCGCCAATCCAAGGCGTCTGAATCCCCGTCAAGTCCGCAATCTTGTTCGTCAACTGTTGGGCTGTTGCTTGGCGGCGTGCGACCACCGGCTTGAGCTTCGCGAGTTGAGCCACCAACACCGCGCCCTGCAACTCGGTCAGACGATAGTTGGGGGCGAGGAAATAGTGATCGGGTTTCGGGTCGCCATAGCCCCAAGCCTTGTTGATGAACAGCTCCATCCGGCGAGCAAAGGCCGCGTCGTTGGTGGTCACCATGCCGCCTTCTCCGGCGGTAATATGCTTGCCCTGCTGGAAGCTAAAGCAGCCAATGTCGCCGATGCCGCCGACCACTTGGCCGTTGTGGGTGGCCAAAAAAGACTGGGCCGTGTCTTCGATCACGGGGATGCCGTGGCGCTTGCCGAGGGCGATGATTTCGGTCATCTCGCAGGGGTTGCCAAACAGGTGGGTGACGATGATGGCTTTGGTGCGATCGCTAATCGCCTTTTCGATTGTCTCCGCTGTCACATTCCAAGTGCGCGGATCCACATCCACAAACACCGGCACCGCACCTTGGTACAAAATGGGAGCCAGGGCACCCATGTCCGTAATCGAAGTCGTGATGACTTCATCCCCCGGTTCTGGATCGACAGCCGCCACTGCCACATGCACCGCTGCCGACCCCGAGGCGCAAGCGTAGGCATACTGAACACCAATCAGCGCCGCAAACTTTTGCTCTAGCGCCTTAACGTAGGTGCCCTTGGTGCTGGTGAGCGTACCGCTGCGAATGGCGTCAGACACCAGCTCGATTTCTTCGTGACCTAAGGTACGCCCAGAGGCATCTTGGTCGGAGGGCAGCATCAGAAATGTCTTTTTTGAATCAACGGTATTAACCATAGAAATCAAGTGCTCCTGAGTGGATGAATTGCGTGAAGATGCTGAAAAGATGCTGATATATTCAGATCCAAAGTGGATGTTAGTCCTGGATCTTTGAGGGCCGATGGGAGCGATCGATCGAGGTTCCCAGGTGAAAGATTTCCTCGAAGTAATACTTACTCTGAGCTGAGAGCACTGCCAAACTCAGCAACTGCACCCCCAGCATTAGCAGAATGCCGCTGATGATAAAGGGATGGGGATGCTGCTGAAAGGCCAAGGCCACTGCATCCGTCGGGTCAGTCCCGGCGGCCTGAGCCAAGCTGCGATAGCTATTCCAGCAGTGAATCAAGGTCCAAACCCCGGCATAGCTGCCTAACCCGAGACATAGCAGGCTGGGGAGAAAGAAAAACATCGCGGGACGGAACACAAACCCGTAAAAGAAAATCGACCACATGTGGCGGAAGATTTTCATGCTGGAGTTGCGTTTGATTGGAGCTTTGGTCGGGGGGACAGCCAAAGCTTGTTCCGACCTGTGAGAATGCCCATGGGGCTCATGGGGTAACTTCGGCAGAGGCGATTCTGTTGGGTTCAACCAGTGCAGGTGGGCTGGTATTTCATCGACGCGGGCGCTGAGTAGCTCAGCCTTGTGCAAAATCTCGGGATTGATATCCATGCCCTGGGAGCGTGGGTGGAGCGATCGCAAGAATTCTGCATCGTAGGCCCGCACCATGCCGGTAAGGGTCGTGATGTTACGTTTGGCGGTAAACGATAGAAATCGATTCGCCCAAACGCTCAAGGCCAGTCGCAGCGGCGGTACGTTGGAGACTTTCCCCCCGTCCATATAGGGAGAGGCCACCACCACCTTGGCTCCGCTACTTTGCATCCGCCGCACCAGCCGCTCGATGTGGCTGGGGGCGTAGCTCAAATCTAAGTCGAGGGTAACAATGTAGTCTCCTCGGGCCGCCTGGAAACCAGTGCGCAGGGCCTGTCCCAGACCGCCGTTGCGACGGTGATGCACCACCCAAACGTCCGAATGTGTAGCGGCGAAGGCATCCGCAAGCATCGCGGTTTCGTCACGGCTGCCGTCATTGACGACGATAATTTCCCAGCGAAACTCACGGCTCAAATCAGACATGTGTTTGCAGAGTCGAGCAAGGTTGCACTCGATAATTGAGGCTTCGTTGTAGGCGGGAACCACCAGAGAAACCAACGGGGGGACGCTGGGTCGTTCTGAAGGTTTGAGACCGCCAGAACCAGACCACCCAGTGGGGGCCGCAGGCGCTGAAGTCATAGCAATTTCCCTGAGTTGAACGGGCTGGCTCTGAAAAAGCGCAGCATGGGAAACCCGACATTAGGGGTGAATGCCGACTAGAGGAGGACTCCAGTAAATTCACCTGCGTGATTTCCCACAGATACCCCTTCCAGCCCTGTTAAGGACTCAAGGATTCTGAGGGGAGACTTTATGGAAACTTTATGGGGCTGAGTCAACGATTGAATCCTAAATAAAGAGCCTCCAAGGTTTTTGGTGATTTCTACAAGTTGTGGAGAGCGGATAAAGTCCGCGACAGGTTAGGCATTTTGCCCGAGAAGTAATAAAACATACATCTTCCGGGACAAGTCCTGGGACAAAAAATGTAGGCTAAGATGTCAACAATAGAAGGCCAGTGGTGTGGAATGCCAACGGCGAATCAATCCAGCTTGGAGCAAGGCCATACATGGTTTACTGAAAATTCTGTGTCGTAAATTTCCTGTCGTAAATTTCTTGTCATAAAATTCTTGTCGTAGATTTCTTGTCGTAAATTTCTGGCTAGGCGTCTGCAAATGTAGGTTTCTCTTTACACAAGGGAATTCTTGCAGTGCAGTGGTTTCAATGCAGCCGAAGAATCAGCGCGTAGTTTACGGGTGGCGATCGCCTGCGCTTGTATGTGTTAAACCGGAGCAGGTTGTTAGCAAGTAGACATGCCGATAGATAGGTCGACGAGAACCCGAGCGGAATCCAGAATATTAATTTCTAGTTCTGCGTATCTAAGGTCGTGTGGATCTGGTGGGAGGATTGATAGGCTAAGGTCTGACCTTCTGGCTTGATAATCCGATTTCGATGGTGTGGTTCCTGCGTCTTTCCTCCGTTGAGTGCTTCCCCCTGTGCAGTCGTTTTAGTGAAGTCGTTTCAGTGCTGATAGCCCCATGACAGTTGCCCTAAAAATTGGCGATCGCACCTTCTCCGGTGGCGATGTCATCTCCCAGCTCGAGCAATATGGTTTACTCCCGGCCCTTGTGAAAGAACTGGTGTTGGAGTCTGCGTTAGAGGCCTGGAGCAACACCTCCGCCGATGTCTGGTCGTCTGCGGAGGAGGCCCAGGTGGTTCAGCAGGTCAAGACGCAGCAAGCTCTTCAGGCCATGGCTCCCCAGAAAGGCCCGCAGCCACCCGGTGCTGACGCGGCGATGGAAAAAATGGCAGTAAAGCGAGCCAAGCTGGATAAGTACAAGGAAAGTCTCTGGGGCAATAAGGTCGAAACCTACTTTTTGCAGCGCAAGGTGCGGCTGGATCGCGTGATTTATTCGTTGCTGCGGCTTAAAGATGCGGCGATCGCCCAAGAACTCTATTTCCGCCTCGAAAGCGAGGAAGCCGTTTTTACAGATTTGGCAACGCAATATTCCCAGGGGCCAGAAGCCAATACGGGCGGATTGATCGGGCCAGCGGATTTGGGCGGTTGCCATCCTCGCCTAGCGGAGATGATGCGGGTGAGCCAGCCCGGTCAGCTGTGGCCGCCGACGCGCATCGAAGACTGGTGGGTGATTGTCAGGCTCGAGAAGTTTATGCCTGCTCAGCTCGATGAGGCCATGCGGCGACGGCTGCTGGAGGAGTTGTTCTTGGCTTGGCTGCAGGAGGAGAGCCAAAAGTTTGAGGTGCTTCAGTCCGAAGTGACTCCAGCCCAGGTGACTCCAGCTCAAGTCGCCCCAGCCCAGGCCACCCCGACGGAAGACGCCCCGAATTCTCCAGACTCTGCCGCTCCCAAAGCGCCCCAGCTCGCAACTTAGGTCTGGGTCGTACTGACGAAGCGGGTCTAGGTCAGTAACATTGAGTGTCACCTGTTCTCCAAGTCGCCCAGATTACCGTCATTCAGATCGCCGTCACCCAGATTCTCCCAAGACCCGGATCGCCTTACTGCTCATATGACAGAACGATCGCATCACAGCCTATCCTTTCCCATTGGCCATGACCTATACCGAACTTTCTATTCCCACAGTCCTGACCGAGGTGCCCCCTTTTTCCCTCCTGCCGCGCCCAAAACTGGAGGCTCTCTCTAGTCGCTGCCAACTGTTGCGCTACCGGATGGGGCAGCCGATGCTACGGCGGGATAATTTGCCCCACCAAATTTTGATTGTGGTCGAGGGTGAAGCGAGGCTGCTGGGCCTGCGACCCCTCACTCAGTTGCCCTTCACGCTCAAGACGGTGGGGGTCGGTGGGATTTTAGGCTGGGTCAGTTTACTGCGGGGGATTCCCTGCGAGACGGCCAATGCGCGAGAGGAGACGCTCTGCATTACGCTGCCCACACGAGACTTTGTTCAGTTAGTTCAGTCAGAACCGGCGATCGCCCAGTATTTCAACGAGCAGGTGGATCCCTCCGAAATCGCCGACCTGATCGGCGAATCGCTCAAGCGCGAAGCCAAGTCCGCCGCTGATTTGCCGGAGCTATTACCCGACCTTCAATCTCAGGCCCGCGTCAAAACCGTTGACCCTGGCACCCTCAATGCGACGGATTTGCCGAAGGGGTACGAATGGTGGGTGAGTGGCCGGGGCCAAGTGTCGGGGGCAGATGCAGGCGATCGCCTTGGCCCTGTCAGCAGCCCCCTAGAAGTAGTCAGCAACCGGCCTGTGCGTTTGCTGGGGCTCCCTCTGCACCACTTGACCAAGCTCATCCAGGCCAAGGGAATTGCGCCGCTCCCCCCCTGGGCGATCGCCCACTGGACGAGCAACCCGCCGCCGAAACCACGACTCATTGGCGCGAAGCCGTTCCCTTTGGCCCGGATCTGCCCCTGGAGGCCGACCCCGACATCCAGAAAGCCGTGGGTATCGCCACCTCGCGCGGCGAAAAACGCTATCCCTACGTACGAGGCCGGGGACTGCTCAATAGCACCTTGGCCTGCTTCGCCATGGTCTCAGAGCACCTCAACCTGCCCTTCCGTCGCGACGTGATCAAGCGCGTGCTCTCGGAGCAGGTTGGCCGGGGCACCGGGCTACCGCTGATTTTTTGTGGCGCAGTGGCGGAACTGATGGGGCTCAAGACCCAGCATGCTCAAATCCCGAGCAGTGCGATCGCCCGTATCCAAGGCCCAGCCCTGATCCCCTGGGAAGGTGGCTTCGCCGTTCTCTACGAAACCAATACCAAAGAAATTACCCTCGGCGTCCCAGAAGTTGGCATCATCCGCCCTTCCCCCGAAGAATTTCAGGCCCAGTGGGGGGAAAAAGGCGAAGTTCTGATGCTGGAGGTGGCCAAGGAGACGCCCCAGCAAAAATTTGGCCTCCAGTGGTTTGTCCCCTCCCTGCGGCGCTACCGCATGGTCTTAGCCGTGGTGCTGCTGGCCTCGTTCTTCGTGCAGCTGTTCGGTTTGGCCAACCCGCTGATGATCCAGGTGATCATCGACAAGGTGATCACCCAAAACAGCACCGACACCCTGCAGGTTCTGGGTTTATTTCTGGTCGTGGTAGCCATCTTCGAGGCCCTGCTGTCGAGTTTGCGCACCTATCTGTTTGTCGATACGACCAATCGCATCGATTTGGCTCTAGGCGCAGAAATTATCGACCACCTCTTCCGTCTGCCCCTGCGCTACTTTGAGAAGCGGCCCGTGGGTGAACTGTCCAGCCGCGTCAACGAGCTCGAAAACATTCGGCAATTTCTCACCGGTACGGCGCTGACGGTTGTTCTCGACTCCGTTTTCTCGGTGATTTACATCGTCGTAATGTTTGTTTACAGCTGGAAGCTAACCCTAGTTGCTCTAGGCAGTATTCCGCTGTTCATCGGCGTGACGCTGATTTTCTCGCCCATTGTGCGACGGCTGCTGCGCAAAAAGGCTGAAAATTATGCCCGCACCCAGTCCTACCTGGTCGAAGCCCTCTCTGGGATCCAAACCGTCAAAGCTCAAAACATCGAGCTCAAGGCCCGTTGGCAGTGGCAAGACCGCTATGCCCGCTATGTGTCTGCCGGTTTCAAAACCGTTCTGACCAACACGATCGCCTCTTCCACCAGCGACTTCTTGAACAAGCTGTCGGCACTCTTGGTGCTCTGGGTCGGCGCGGTGCTGGTGCTCAACCAAGACATCACCCTAGGTCAGCTGATCGCCTTCCGGATTATTTCGGGCTATGTGACCGGGCCGCTGCTTCGCCTCGCCCAACTCTGGCAAAACTTCCAGGAAACCGCCCTATCCCTCGAACGTCTCAGTGACATCATCGACACGCCCCAGGAAGAAAGCGAGGAAGAACGCAACAACATCCTCATGCCCCTGGTGAAAGGCAATATTCGCTACGAGAATGTCTCCTTCCGCTTTGGAGCCAGCGGCCCGCTCCAGCTCACCAACATCAGCGTTGATATTCCAGCGGGCAAGTTTGTCGGCATTGTCGGCCAGAGTGGCTCCGGCAAAAGTACGCTCACCAAGCTGTTGCCCCGGCTCTATCACCCCGCTTCGGGCCGGATTTTGATTGATGACTACGACGTCAATAAGGTGGAGCTCTACTCCCTGCGCCGCCAAGTGGGGATCGTGCCCCAGGACTCGCTGCTGTTTGAGGGCACGATTCAGGACAACATCGCCCTCACCCGGCCAGATGCCAGCTCTGAGGCCATCATCGAAGCGGCCCAAATTGCCTGTGCCCATGATTTTATTATGGACATGCCCCAGGCCTACAATTCCTCGGTGGGTGAACGGGGTTCGAATTTGTCCGGGGGGCAGCGGCAGCGAATTGCGATCGCCCGCACCATCTTACAAAATCCTCGCCTGCTGATTTTGGACGAGGCCACCAGCGCCCTCGACTACGACACCGAACGCCAAGTCTCGCTCAATATGATGGAAGCCTTGCGAGGCCGAACGGTGCTGTTCATCACCCATCGCCTCACCACCGTTCAGAATGCTGACTTAATTTTGGTCATGGATAAAGGCTCTATTGTGGAACAGGGGAGCCATGAGGAACTGATGGCCGAGCGCGGGCGCTACTATGCCTTGTTCCAGCAACAAGATCGTTCTGCTTAGGCAAGGACGGGCTGCCGAAATATCAACCGCAACATCCACCACCGCAACATCCACCGCAACATCTGGGTCGACCTTGGCACCCAACCCCTTGATCACAGTCCACCTCTTTTCAGGATCCAGAAGCGATGTCCAGATCTGACGGCTCATCCCTCAAAAAACCGATCGCAGGCCAAAATGGCCATGCCTCCCCCAAGGGTATGCAAAGCGCGGCAAACGGATTGCATGGCAACGGCAACGGCCCGAGCAGCAATGGCAACGGTAATGGCAACGGTAATGGCAACGGCAATGGCAACAATGGCCCAGGCAGCTCCAGCGGGCGCGAGAGCGAGCCCCAAGCTCCGCAAATACCACCGGAGCTGATGTTCGACCGGCCCGTCATTCTCAAGCAAACCCCGATCTGGTCCTTGGCCATCATCGGCCTCATCATGGGGGTGACCACGTTTTCGATCGGCTGGGCTGCTTGGGCCGAGGTGGACGAAGCCATTCCTGCCCAGGGTAAACTGGAGCCCCAGGGAGCGGTCAAGGAAATTCAGGCTCCCGTCGGTGGTGTCGTCAGCGATATTTTGGTCAAGGAGGGTGAAACGGTTCGTCAAGGCCAAGAGCTGATCGTCTTCGACCAGGCGGCGTCCCAGGCAGAACTAGATTCTCTCGTGAGCGTTCGGGCAGCCCTGCGAGCCGAAACCGAGTATTACGAGGCCCAGCTTCAGGGTAGAGGGGCCGTGGTTCCACCGCCTGCCAATGTACCGCCTGCTCTGGCTTCCCTCACGGACAATCGTGCTGCCCTCGTTGCTGAGAATGACTTATTTCGCGCTCAGCTGAGCGGTGCAGATCCCGCGAGTCTCAGCGGCGCTGAGCAAGCCCGCTTGCAAACCAACCGGTCTGAACAAAACTCCCGAGAAAGCGCCGCTCAGCTGGGTGTGGCACAGCTGAGCCAGCAGCTGAACCAAGCGGAGATTCGGATGGCTAACACCCAGCAGCAGCTCGCCAATGCCAAGAGCCAGTTTCTCAGCGCCCAAGGTCAGCTGAAGCGATCCCAGGATGCCCTCGCCATTGAAGAAAAAATTCTCAGTGATATTCAGCCCTTGGCCGAAGAGGGCGGCATTGCCAATATCCAGTTTCTGCGCCAGCAGCAGGAGGTGGGAACGGGCCGGTCGGAGGTAGAGCGCCAAGCTGCAGAGGTGAACAATCGTCAGGCAGAAGTGACCAATCAACAGGCGGAGCTGATGCAGCTGCAGCAAGAAAAAGGACGATTAGAGCTGGCGATCGCCCAATCCCAAGAAGAGCTCACCAACACCGTCGCCCGCTCCCAGCAAGATCCCCTCACCCGCATTGCCGATAATGGCAAACGGATCGCTGAAATTGACAGCCAGTTGACCAAACTGGTGATTGACAACAAAAAGCGCATCAGCGAAATCGACGGCCAGATTAGCAAAAGTCGGGTCAACCTGAGCTATCAAGTGCTAAAGGCCCCAGTGCCGGGTAAGGTTTTTGATATCAAGCCCAAAGGCCTAGGCTATGTCGTCAATAGCAACGAACCCATTTTGAAAGTTGTTCCAGTGGACGGCCTGATCGCCCAAGTCTTTATCACCAATCGAGATATTGGCTTTGTCAAGGAAGGTATGGAGGTCGATGTGCGGATTGACTCCTTTCCCTACAGCGAGTTTGGCGATATTAAAGGCAAGCTCATTTCGATTGGGGACGATGCCCTCCCCCCGGATCAGATTTATCAATTCTACCGATTCCCCGCCAAAGTGGAGTTGTACGCCGACATTAAAGACGGCAAGCAGGTGATTAGCGTCAACGGTAAGCCAGTGCCGCTGCAATCGGGTATGTCTTTGAGCGTCAACATTAAAACGAGGCCTCGCAAGGTCATCACCTACTTTACCGATCTGTTCGATCGCAAAGTGGATGGGTTCAAATCTGGCCAGTAGAAGCAGTCTGTAGATCTAGAAGCTCATCTTGCCACACTAGGCAGCACGAAGTGTCCCAGATATTATTTTGGGGCACTTTACTTTAGGGGAAAATCGTTCTGAGCCCGGAGGACTCTAGCCAAAAATAGGGCTCTGTGTGACCCTGGATGGCTCTCACCCCCCACCCGAAAGTGCCTTCTAGGGAGCCGCCTGGGTGGAGAGATACAAGTCAAAGCGAAGCGAAGAGTAAGCTAAACCGGGCCTTATGCCTAATCCTGTTAATGCTTTTCATCTGATTGTGGAAGGCAGAGAAATCTAGGTTTCCGCAGGAATCGAAGACTTTGGCCGCTGCATTTTTACCCCTAAGCCTGCAGTTGCCGTTTTAGAAATCCTCAGGAATCTTAGCCAGAAATGCTGAATTCTAAAGAAACAAAAATCAATTTTCAATTGACTTAAATCGATTTCATCTAATACGCTAGGGAGAGAAGAATTAAATTACCCATTAGGTATTGATCCGCAAATGAGTGAGACCGCAACAGAGCAATTGATTGGTAAGCCTCTCCTTCAAAAAGTAAAAGAGCTGAAGGAGGAAATGAACAACCCCACCCGTCGGGAGTTGGCACGTTTGTGCGGGTATGTGTCAAGAACGAAGAAAGGCGAAGTCCGTATTAATGTCGCCGATTTCTACGAAGAGCTTTTGAAGGCAAAAGGTCTAAATCTGGATAACGAAAATTCTCAGCGCCGTGGGCGTGAAGCAACCTTTCGGGTGACGGTTCAAAAGAATGGTCAGATTTTGATTGGGGCTGCCTATACAAAATCCATGGGTCTGAAACCGGGTGATGATTTTGATGTGAAGCTTGGCTATAAGCACATTCACTTGATTCAGCGCGATGAAGACAGCATTGACGAATAGATCGCTTGCCTGAATCAAGGTTCTTACCCCAAAGCCTCTTTTCGTCGTGGAAAGAAGCTTTGGGGTAGCTTTGCGTCTCCTCTTTTGGCTTCTCTGTTTTTGACAGGGCCAAGGGGGATAACGAGTTTGTTCAACCCAGTCCAGCACTGCGTACCACAAGTCTTTCAATTGTTTGCACCAAATCAAGTTGGCTTGACTGGGTCGGCTTACCTTAAAGAAGCGACCCATCTCTCTAAATCTTCGATGAAGGATGAGGCAATCGTCTAGCTCGGCACTTTCAGAGCGTTATCTTATAGGCTATGGGAGCAATCGGCATGGGAGCAGTCGGCAAAGAGACAGGTGTGAAGTTAGCTTGAGGCGATCGTCTACCATCTGCTGATATTTAGCTCGATTCACCACCCAATCTCCCTGGTGTTTGTGCTTTTATGGTGAACAGATAGAAAGAATCTCACCCAACCCTGTACCGTTTCTCCCTGACTCAGGCCACTTCGTCCAGAATCCTATGGATAAGCCCGCGCAGGACAACTTACTGCCTTTTCAGCAAAGTGGCTCGGGGGACCAGCGCCGCAGTTCCCTTCTGTCCATGTGCGCCACGGGTCGAGTCTTCCGAGGACGCTACCGCATTCTCAACGCCATTGGCAAGGGCGGCTTTGGAATTACGTTTTTGGCAAGAGACGTTCAGTTGCCCTCAAGGCCGCTGTGCGTGATTAAGCAGCTTTGCCCCAAGCTCAGAGACACGGAGGCCTTGCTGCGGGCCCAAAAGCGGTTTGAGCGGGAAGCACGGATTCTCGGTGAGCTTGGTGGCCACCCTCAAATCCCGATGCTGCTCAACTATTTTGAGCAGGATGGCGAGTTTTTCTTAGTTCAGGAGTACATCCGAGGCAGCACGCTCAGCCGTCTGGTGAAACAGCAAGGCACCTGTTCCGAACAGGAGGTGCGAGCTTTTCTGGCCGAGATTTTGCCGCTGTTGACCTATGTGCATGAGAACAAGGTGATCCACCGCGACATCAAACCGCCTAATTTGATGCGATGCCGCACTACGGGACGCTTGGTGCTGCTAGATTTTGGTGCGGTGAAAGAGTGCGTCAGTTTTGATCAAGACGATACCTACAGGGCCGCAACCACCCATTTTGTCGGTACGATGGGCTTTGCTCCGCCAGAGCAGTTAGCCCTGAGAGCGACCTATGCAACGGATATTTATGCGGTGGGCGTTACCTGTTTGTTTTTGCTCACGGGTAAATCTCCGGCAAAGTTGGGCTCGGATCCAGCAACCGGCGAATTGAATTGGCAGGGACAGGTGCAGATCAGTGCGTCACTCTCGCGCATTTTGACCCAGATGGTAAGTGTATCTTTGCGCGATCGCTACAGTTCTGCCGAGCAAGTGCTCAAAATGCTTAGCGTGGAAGAAGTTCGAGACGAGCTAGAGCAGTGCATGCACCGCCAGGGGCTACCGCCAGAGGCACTTCCCGACAATCAGGTTTATGTTTCACCATCTGCCCGGATGGCGGCGTCGATTCGGGACTGGCGCGATCGGCGGCAAAGTATTTCCTGGAACGACAATTGGAATCTGGGTCGGGCCAGAAATTCCCCGGAGCTGATGTATTCTCGTTAGGTCTATCCCTTTCTATAAAAATAAAAACTATAAAAATCGCCTCCCGACCGTAGAGGGAGGCGATTTTTAGTTTCGGAGTTTTAGTGCAAGAGAACTAGCTCTTGAAAGAGCCCAACCAATCCCGCAGTTGTTCGCCTGCCACTTCACGGCCACCGAGGCCGAAGGAGATGGCGATCGCCACTGCGATCGCCCCCGTCAACAGACCAAAGGCCAGATTGATAATGCTCGGTGCAATACCAATCAACTGCAGCGCCATCGCGCCCACCAGCACCAAAATCGCGATGCGAGCCGCTTGGGCCAAGACCTTAGACTGACTGCCGCCGGACATGCTGACCAATCGGAAGGCCAAGTTGGCCAGGTAAAGACCGATGGCAAACACCACTGCGCCTGCCGCGATTTGACCGGCGATCGCCACAATGCCCTGAATCAGACTCGTGAGCGTCGCGAGGTTGAGCGCAGAAACCGCCTCCATGGCACCAAACAGCATCACGGTTACAAAGGCGACTACGCCCACAATTTCAGAAGGCGTCTTCGCAGAAGACTCCAGGGCAGGGGTGGTGCCGAGAGTAGTCTCAGTGCTGAACTCCGGAGCCGACGAAAAGCCCGCTGCACTTGCAGAATCCGAGGGAGCACCGGCCAAATCGGGGAAACCCAGCGTTGAGACAATTTTGTCAAAGCCAATGCTGGAGAGAACCTGGGAAAGCAACGTTGAGACGAAGCGACCGATGAAGAACGCTACGGCCATGATGATTCCGGCTTCCAAAAACGCGGGAATCGCAGCCATAATGCGCTGCAACATAGGCACCGCAGTCCCTGTGATGGCTTCAATTTTGAGTGCCGTCAGCGCCGAAATCGCTGTGATCACAAGAATGAACGAAAAGATCAATGTGCCTGCAATCCCAGATAGGGACTGACCAGATGCATTGAGACCGGCGCGAGCGCCCAGCTGATCTGCTCCCAGTGCCGCCAAGAAATTGCTGACGATCGATCGCACGATCTTGGCAACAATCCAACCCACAAAGGCGATGATGACTGCCTTGAAGATATTGGGCAGCGCCGACAGCAACGAGTTGGTCAAGTTATTCACTGGCCCCAACGCCGCCGTCAGCTCCAGGGAATTGAGAATCAGCGGTAGGAACAGCAGCCAGACCAGCCAGTAGAGCAAATTGCCCAAGCTGTTGCCCATGCCCTCTGTCTCCTGGGCCGCCTCGGGGTCGCCGCTAAAGCTAGAGAGGCGATCGCTCAGACCGAAACTCTCAAAGCCCCGGCTGAAGATCGTCTTGACCACCGTCGCCACCAGCCAAGCGAGGGCCGCTAGGACGCCAGCGCCCAGAAGACGCGGCAAGAAGGACGTGATCTCTCCGAGGAATCCCTGCAAGGGCTCAGAAACCTGGCGCAAACCAAAGGCTTCCAAAGCTGCAATCACAGCGAACAGCATGATGCCCCAAAAGGCACCCTTGCTAATCCAATCCTCAATGGGAATTGAACCACCACCGACTGCACCCGCAATGCGATTGTCAAAACTGGTGCGCTTTAAGATTCCCTTAACAACGGAGGCAACAACCAACGCAATGACTGCGCCAACAAACAGAATCGCCAGGGCTCCTACGAGTTTTGTGCCGTAGGTCACGATCAGGTCAGGACTAATCCCTGCTATCGCGCCGAGTGTGTGCCCCGAGGGGAAAAACTCTGACACAGAAGGAAGCACGGATAGCCTAGGTAAATTATCATACATATAGGTAATCACCGGGCTTGAGAGGACGACAGAAATACGAACTTGGAAACTCGATTGCTTTGGGCTGATCGCCTTCAGGAACAGTGCGGTGGGGGAGGTGCAACTCCGCCGCTGCACTGCTTTGGCAACTTTTACGTCGGGGAAAAACATTTACCCGTCGTAAGAGAGACTTGGAAGCCTCGCTGTCCTTGAGGAAATCACTCAGCCCAGATCCTCGGCTTGAAATTGAGCATTTGTCTCAAGACATACCGCTAAGGCAAGGTGTCTTGGGAGCGTCGTTCATCTCAGATCGAAGACTAGGCGACTCGCAATCAAGTGTTTGTAAATACTAGTAGAGTTTTCGCCAGAAAAAAGATAACAGGCACAACAATTTAAAGATCTAAGTGATGTTTTGTAAAAAAAATCGTTCTAAAGACGTGATTTCCAACTTTTGGTCAGGTGACTTAAGGATTTCAGAAAACGATACTTTTGGCGGATTTGAAAATTAGGTTAAAGTGCGTCTTAAAATTTGATGCCTTCTGGCGTCGCCATCTGCTCGCGCGATCGGGTAGTCTTTGCCCCAGGCAAAGTTCATCGGTTAGGCCAAATGTACAGGCCAGACCCAGCCCACGGGAGAGTATTCCTGAGGCCGGGTGGGTAAGGTCGGATTCAGCAAACAGGATTTCAATGAATGACCCACAGCCGTTCAAAAATAGTTTTGAGAACTCGATTTTGATTCGGGCAACCGCAACGCGGGTGGAGCGTTGTTTTACGGAACAAGCTTTGATGCGGCACTGGCTCAATCCTGCGCTGAGCTGCGAGCCCGTTGGCGATTGGAGTACGGCAGTGGGCAGCCAAATGCAGTTTCGGATCCGGCTGCCACTGTGGCAGCCAGCGTTGTTGAGTACGGTGCTGGAGCGTCAGCCAGGGTTGGTCGTCTGGGGATTTGAAGGCTTTTTTGAGGGGCGCGATCGCTGGCAGTGCGATCCCGAGGACGAGGGCACGCGTCTGCTCAACCGCTTTGAATTTGAGATTCCCAATCCTCTGATTCAGTTTGGCTTTAAGACCTTCGCGGCGACCTGGACTCAGGTGGACATGGCTGCACAATTGCGACGGCTTAAGCAGGTTGCTGAACGAATTTAAGCTGGGCGATCGCCCAAAAAACTGACCGGTGGTGTTGCCGGTCAGAAAATGGGATCAATGATCGGTTGGAATCAAGAATCGATGAGATGGGTTTCGGCTGGTAGGTTTTGCAGGGCAAAAGCCATCCTACTTTTTGGCGGCTTCGCGCGCCTTGGTTTCGGCGATCACATCCTCCGCAATATTGCGGGGGCAGGGGGCATAATGATCGAACTCCATTGAGAACTGGCCTCGGCCCGAGGTCATGGTGCGCAGGTCGCCGATGTAGCCAAACATTTCGCTCAGGGGGGCTTCGGCTTTAATGCGGGAGCCCATGGCCGTGGCATCCTGGGAGCGGATCATGCCCCGACGACGGTTCAAGTCGCCAATCACATCGCCCACATGATCTTCTGGCGTGAACACGTCAATCCTCATGATCGGCTCTAGGATTTGGGGAGCCGCCTTCGGCACAGACTGACGATAGCCCGCCTTGGCTGCGATCTCGAAGGCGATCGCCGAAGAATCCACCGCATGGAAGCCGCCATCCGTCAGCGTCACCTTCAAATCCACCACCGGGAACCCGGCAAGCACGCCCTTACCCACGCAGCTCGCAAATCCCTTCTCCACCGCAGGCCAATATTCGCGCGGGACGTTGCCACCTGTCACTTTCGACTCGAAGACAAACCCTTCGCCTGCTTCAGCGGGTTCGATGATGTAGTCAATTTTGCCGTACTGACCCGAACCACCGGACTGCTTTTTGTGGACGTAGGTGTCTTCGACCCGCTTGGTAATGGACTCACGGTAGGCCACCTGGGGTTTACCCACTTCCACCGCGACCCCGTGGGTACGCTTGAGAATATCCACCTTGATGTCGAGGTGCAACTCGCCCATGCCCTTGATGATGGTTTGGCCACTTTCTTGATCTGTCTCCACCTGGAAGGAGGGATCTTCTTGCACCATTTTGCTCAGTGCCATGCCCATTTTCTCGGACTCGCCTTTGTTCTTGGCTTCGACGGCGATCGAAATCACCGGATCCGGGAAGACCATGGGCTCCAGCGTCGCGGGGTGCTTGGGATCGCAGAGGGTGTGGCCGGTTTGAACGTTTTTCATCCCGACGATCGCAATAATATCGCCCGCCTGGGCCTTGTCGATTTCCTCACGAGAATCGGCATGCATTTCCACCAAGCGGCCAATCCGCTCGGTCTTGCCCGTAAAGGTGTTGAGAATGGTGTCGCCTTTGTTCAACGTGCCTGAATAAATCCGGGTAAAGGTCAGCGCACCGAAGCGATCGTCCATAATTTTGAACGCCAATGCCCGCAGCGGCTTCTCCGGATCAACAATGGCAAAACTGCCGGTTTCGTGGCCCTCTAGATCAACCTCGGGCTGCGGATTAACTTCCATGGGGTTGGGTAGGTAGTCCACCACCGCATCTAGCACGAGCTGAACGCATTTGTTCTTGAACGAAGAGCCACAGTAGGTCGGGAAAAAGTCCAGCTTGCGGGTGCCGGTGCGGATACAGCGTTTGATATCGTCAATGGCGATTTCTTCACCCTCAAGATATTTTTCCATCAGCTCGTCGTCTTGTTCGACGGCCATTTCAACCAGCTTTTCACGCCACTCCTCCACGTCGTCCACCATGTTTGCGGGAACATCTTCGAGGGAGTAATTTTGGGGTTCGCCAGAATCGTCCCACACCCAGGCCTTGCGGGTGAGCAAATCGACCGCACCCACAAACTCAGTTTCGACACCGATGGGCAACACCATCACCAGGGGCTTGGCCGCCAAAACATCTTCGACCTGTTTAACGACGCGGTAGAAATCTGCGCCGGTGCGATCGAGCTTGTTGACATAAATAATCCGAGCGACCTTGGAGTCGTTGGCATAGCGCCAATTGGTCTCGGACTGGGGCTCAACGCCGCCGGAGCCGCAAAACACGCCGACACCGCCGTCGAGCACCTTGAGGGAACGGTAGACTTCGATCGTGAAATCTACGTGGCCAGGGGTGTCAATAATATTGAACTGGTGTTCTCTCCAGAAACAGGACGTCGCAGCGGATTGAATCGTAATGCCGCGCTCCTGCTCCTGTTCCATGAAATCGGTCGTGGCTGCGCCTTCGTGAACCTCACCAATTTTGTGAATCTTGCCGGTCAACTTCAAGATCCGCTCGGTGGTGGTTGTCTTGCCCGCGTCCACGTGGGCGAAAATGCCGATATTGCGGTATTTGGTGAGGTCCTTCATAGCTACTCTCTAAGATCTAGGTTACGTACGACAAAACATGGGATGACCACCTTACTCAGAACAGACTTGCGCGACACGCTTGTGCCTGGCATTTTCGCCAAACAGGTGCGCTAGGCATGTGCCTTAGACATCTGTGCCAGTCATTTGCGCGACTGGCAGCACAAGCTGGAACCCAGTTAGCCCTGAGCATCTCACCATACTACTTCATTCTTATTCACATTTGCCCTGGGAGAGGGCGACTGCGGGCTGGGGCAAAAATCGTGAAGCCTCACCGATAACTTGCGCCATTTTGTATCTCACTGCACCACGTCGGGTCAATGAAGTCTGTAGCGTTTTATGAAGGCTGATGAGTGATGAGCACTAGCTAATGTGACGGCTAGCAGACGTCAGTTTTGTTCACTCCGCTTACGTCCTATCTTGAGAAAACGGCAAAATTTATGAGCCCTTTAGACGTCGCGATCGCCGATATTCTCCCTGCTTCCTTCGTGGGGGGGGCGACCCAAGGCGGAGCTGAACCAAGGGATGTGGAACCGAGAGATGTGGAGCCGAGGGATGCTGAATTCAGAGGTCTTGGACGGGTCGCGATCGCCCCAAAAGCCCTCGCGGAAACCGGATTTGAAGACACTGACCTAAAAGAATTTTTCAACATCCTACAGCAGCTGGTTCGCGAACCCTCAGTGGTGGGTACCGAGGATTCTTTCTTTCGAGTGCTCAAGCGGGAGTTAGAGGAGGTTGGGGCGACGGTCAGCCATTATCAAGGCTTGGTGGTGGCCCAGGGGAATCGGCCCCATGACTTGATCTTGTCCGCCCATATCGATCGCCACGGGTTGCTTTGCACCGGCCCAAATGAGTTTCAATACGCAGCGTTTATTGCAGGTAACCAATCGGAATTGAACGGTGATTCGGTATCCGAACAAATGATGCATGCGATCGAGCATCGCTTCCAGGGCCAGCGAGTACAGGCCCATTTGCCCTACACGGGTACCTATTTGGGTCAGGGCCAGATTACGCGCACTTATATTTGTCCTGCAAGAAATAATTTGATTTTTGAAGTCGATGGGCTGAACTTCTTACAGCCTGGGACACCAGTTTCCTTTCTCGATCGTCTTCACATTGAAGATGAGTATGTGTCTGCTCAGCTCGACAATGTGCTAAGCGCAGCGATTTTGGTCTATCTCTTTCGCTGTGGTTTCCAGGGCACAGCACTGTTTACGGCCCAAGAAGAGGCAGGCCGCAGTTGGCGATATGCCCTGGCTTGGTTTCAGCGCCAAAACCTAGAAACCCAGCGACTGCTGGTGCTCGACACCAGCCCCTATCCCAGCCGCGAAGCTGCCGATGCCCAGCACCTAGTACTCCGCCGAAAAGATGCAACTGCGGCCTTTGCGCAACCGATTACAGATGAGATCGCGCAAAAGTGCGAACAGATGGGCATTACGTTTAGTTTTAAGGATGCTTACATTGAGGCCGCGAATGTCGGGCGCAAGAAACCGCTTTCCTTGGGTCGTACGGAGATGGGTCGGCTAGTCGCGGCAAGCAATGGCAACATCAGCGGCACAACGCTACAAATTCCGACGACGGGCTATCACACGACTCGTGAAACGGCGTCCTTAGCCTCGATTGAAGCGGTGATTCGACTGTTGAGATCCTATATTTCGCCTTAATAAGAAGATCCCTGCTGCAAACAAGTTCTTGATACAAATTTTAGATCACCAGTCGTTTCCAAACTATATTAGAGAGGCTTTGGGCAAATACCTCGGGCCTAAGGTTAAGACGACAGTGGGTTTTGGCCAGAAGACAGGAGCCCGGCAAAATTGCTGATCTGAGCATCAAGTCTTTGAAAGGCGTACAGCTGGCCTATCGCAGAGAAATCTGCAATGAGCTCGGCGATCCGTTGAACGTTGAACCCACGCTCCCTCTCCCCCTCCCTATGCTTGACGACCAACGCCTGATCCATCTGACGGAAATTTCGGCAGTCGATCTGCCAACCCGCGAACGATACAAGTATAAATGTCGGGTGCAATTCACCTCCGAGCAAGGCGCAACCCTGGCGCAACGAGATTTGTTTGCTCGGATGCAACCCAATTGGTTGGTGGAGTTAAAAAACAAAGGAGATTGCACGATCGCGATCACCTTCTGTTTTCGGGAAGGAGATATTGGTCAGCCCTGGCAAGATATTGGTACCGTGGAATTTGACACCCAGACGTACTTGAATGGCGATCGGAATGCAGAGTTAGAATTTCCGATTGCTACCTGGGAGCAGGCACCGCAACTGAAACTGAAAACACGCCTGACGCAGAGCGCTGGAGAAGGTGGCAGCAGCGCGGTGACGGTGTTTAGCAGGCAGGTTGGAGCACAGCAGGTGCGTGGGCGCACCAATGGCAAGGATGCGCCTGAAGTTGAACTTCCGCCTGATATTCCCTTGACTCCACCAGAAGAGGTGATTGTTAAGGATGTATGGAATAAGCTCCGGGCTTGGAAAGAACTTCAGATGGAAAAGTTTCTCAAGCGGTTGCTGTTGGAGGAACCGGAGCTAGAGTACTTGTTTGGAGAAGCGATCGACAGCATGGGCGATTTCCTCTATGAGCTATTTGACTGTGCCATCCACGAACTGCAACCGGAAACACAGGTTGTGGTAGGTGAACCGCTGATGGGAGTCCCCCCAGAGAAAGGGGACGGGTTCGATACTGTTGCCGACTACGGAATATTTTTGCTGGGATCGGATTAAGACCCCAGCACTGGATGAAGGCACGGCAAGTATGGATGTGGATGCTGCCGTCAATTCCGTATCTGGAAGAGTACGATCACGAAGATTTACAAAAGGGTATTCACTCTGCCCTCTACAAGTTTTTCAATGCCCGTATGATTTTGCCAATGGCAGCGGCAATCCGACGCTACGACGAAGCCTTGCCGCCGGAAATGCTGCAAAAAATGGCAAATGGCTGGGAGGTGTTTAGCCAGAAAAAGCAGCAGATGGGGATGGAATTTTACCAGATCCTGTTTGAGAAATACCCATTTGTTCTGCCGATTTTTGGGCGGGCAGATATGGATTATCTAGCGCTGCACTTGTTTCAGGCAGTGGAGTTTCTAGTGTGCTGTTTGCGGAGCGGCAGTAGCGATGAGATGCTGCAAGAGCTGCGGTTTCTGGGGCAAGTTCATAGCTTCGCCGACGTGCCGTCCTGCCATCTCGGACACGATGTTTGTTCTGTTTGAGAAATATCTCCCCGACTTCACCCCAGAATTGCGGCAGTCATGGCAAGTTTTGTTCGATCGCGTTGTCAACGTGATTAGACTGCCAATGCTCAATCAAGAACGATTGCTAAAAAAAGCTAAGCAATTCCTTGATCTGATTGCGGGTGAACAAGCCTGGGAACCAGAAGACAAAGAGCGGCGCTGGAAGGAGATTCGGGACGAAGTCAAAGCCAGCGGAACCTACACTCATACCTACGAGGAACTAGCATATGGGGCGCAGGTGGCGTGGCGCAATGCTTCCAAGTGTGTGGGACGGATTGCCTGGAATAACATGGTGATTCGCGATCGCCGCCATGTCACCAACCCCGATGCCATGTTCCGCGAGTGCCAGGAACACGTTCAGTTTGCTACCAATGGCGGCAACTTGCAGATCACAATGACGGTCTTTCGTCCTAAGCTGCCCAAAGAGCGATGGGGACCCCGTTTCTGGAATTCCCAGCTCTATCGCTATGCGGCGTATAAGATGCCGGACGGCAGCGTTTTAGGTGATCCCGCCAATCTCGCACTAACTAACGCCATCCTCCAAAAAATGGGCTGGCAACCGCCCGAACCGCGCAGCGCCTACGACATTTTGCCTCTGGTGATTGAGCTTCCGGGTCAGGAACCCCAGATCTATCATTGGCAGCCCGAAGAAGTGCTAGAGGTTCACATTGAGCATCCCACCATCCCAGAATTTAAAGCGATCGGGATGCGCTGGTATGCGATTCCCGCCATCAGTAACTTTTCCGTTCATATTGGCGGTGTTCACTATGGCTGTATGCCGTTCAACGGCTGGTATATGGATACGGAAATTATGCGGGACTTTTTGGATGAGTACCGCTACAACAAGATGGAGGAGATTGCTCAGGTTCTGAAGCTGGATACCAGTTCGGAACAAACGCTGTGGCGCGATCGCGTGGCATTGGAACTCAATATCGCCATCCTGCATTCCTTCCAAAAAGCCAAGGTGACGATGGTCGATCACCAAACGGCATCGCGGCAATTTTTGACTCACGATTTACGCGAGAAGAAAGCAGGGCGCGAATGTCCGGGGGATTGGGGTTGGGTGGTTCCGGCAGCAGGCGGGAGTGCCTGTCCGGTATGGCATCACCAGATGCGCGATTTTTACCTGGAACCTGCTTACCATCATGCTGCCGATCGTTGGGACGTGGAAGATGGGCTCGATTTAGAGCAATTCATCACAGCCGCCGATGAAAATGGGGATAAGCGCGATCGCATCCTCATCCTCTACGCCTCTGAAACCGGAACCGCCGAAGGATTTGCCCGTAAAGCTTCCCGTCAATTGCAGCAATTCCATCCGAAGGTGGTAGCGCTGGATGAATATCCTATTGATTCCCTCGCTTCTGAAAAACTACTGCTGATTATTACCTCCACCTTCGGTAACGGCGAAATGCCTAGTAACGGCAAGCGATTTTTGCAATCGCTGAAGCAACAGCCTGCCGGATCACTCGACGGTTTGAACTACTCTGTGTTGGGAATTGGCAGCACCGTCTATGAGAAATTCTGCGCAGCTGGCATTGCTATCGATAAAGCCCTGGCGAAAACCGGAGCCAACTGTGCCGTACCCCTGCACAAAGGCGATGAAGTCAAAGGTCAAGCAGATACCTTCAAGCAGTGGTTGAGCTTAATCTCCCGCGTGCTGGGGGCAGACGAAACCACAGGCAGTAATGTCAATGCTCCCAAACTTACCGTTACCTTCCTCAACGAAACTGATGCTCTCTCAGCCGTTATTCCTTCATCTTTCGATCGTGGTATTTCTGTTCCCATTCTTGCGAATGATGAACTCCTCAACGAAGTCATCCCTGGTAGCCGTTCCACTCGCTATATAGTCTTTGATATTGCCGGAACTGAGTTGCAGTATGAAACAGGCGATCACGTCGCTGTTTATCCCTGTAATTCAGATGAGTTGGTAAATCGGTTGTGCGAACGTCTAAAAACGGGTTCAGAGAGCCAACGCCTTGGGGTGACAGCCAATACTTACTTCACCGCTGCTTATCTCAATGCCGACGGCACTTCTACCGACGATCAGCCCCCTGTTGCCGTACCAACCACAGTAGGTCAACTGCTCTCTGAAGAACTGGATCTGTCATTGCGGGAACCCTTCAACGATCTACTGGCTTACCTATATTCCTCTGCTCAGAATCCCCAAGATAAACAGCGTCTAGAAGTTTGGCTAGAAATTTTGCGACAAAGTGACGAGAATTCCGATGCCGTGGCGCTCAAAAAAACAATCTCGGATAACTTCATGAGTGTTGCCGATTTATTGGATGAGTTTCCCTCTGCAACAATCGCCCTGGCAGACTTGTTGGAGTTGTTGCCTAAACAAAAGCCGCGCCTCTATTCCATCTCCTCTTGCCCGTTGTTGCATCCCGACAAAATTCAAATTACGGTGGGTATGCTGCAGATCAAAACCGATGCAGGCAAAGTTCGTCAGGGATTGTGTTCCAATTATCTCGCGGGCCTGCAACTAGGATCTCAAGTCCGCATTGGTGTTCGCACCTCCGGTTTCCGCCCCCCTGCTGATCCGCAGGCACCGATGTTAATGGTCGGTCCCGGTACGGGTGTGTCACCCCTGATTGCCTTCCTGCAATATCGAGAAGCATTACAGAATCAAGGTGCGACCTTAGGGGGAGCCTGCCTCTATTTTGGCTGTCGCAACCAAAGCGACTTGCTCTATGGCGATCAACTAGAATTCTGGAAAAATCGGGGCGTGCTGACGGATCTGCAAGTGGCGTTCTCTCGTCTTACGGACAAGAAGGTCTATGTGCAAGGATTGATGCAGGATAATGCCCATGCCTTGTGGCAGTTTCTGAGTCATCCATATTGCCATTATTACGTCTGTGGCGATGCCAAGATGGCAGATGATGTGTTTGAGGTGCTTATGGAAATCGCCAAAACTGAGGGACGTCTCACCCACATTGCCACCGTTGAATTTTTCGATCGCATGAAGAAAGAACATCGATTTCATACCGATGTGTGGGGCGTGCAGTTGAACTTTAAACAAGCGATCGCCCAGGTGCAAAAAGATAACTACTCGAAAGCAGAAAAGTGGTTAGAACGAGTCAAGCAATCAACCGACAAATCGATAATTGTCAAGAAAACGGGTAGTGCTTTTGTGTAAAGCATAAAGCAAAACAAGAGAAAACTGTTGTAGCAAACAGGAACTGTTGTAGGAGAAAGAAAAAGATGACCATGGAACTGACTTGCCCCACCCATGGCTCCCACGACAATTTCCACTCCCGTTCATTCCGGAGCCAAATGAAACAGTCGGCGACTTGATTGGCGTTAGATTAAGGATTTTTGGGCGATCGCTCCTTGCATTTTCTCCACCAACGCTGCCAGAGACACATTGCCCAAATCCCCACCCAGACGAGTGCGAACACTGATCGTTTGTTGCTCAACTTCGCGTTGACCAATCACCCCGATCACGGGAACTTTTTCTAGCTCAGCAGTCCGAATTATTTTACCCAGGCGATCGCACTCACATCCAACTCAGCTCGAAAACCCAACTGCTTGAGCTGCTGAACAACTTGACTCGAATAATCGTGCTGTGACTCACCCACGGGCAAGAGCTTGACCTGCACCGGCGCAAGCCAGAGTGGAAAGAGCCCGGCGTAGTTCTCAATCAAAATACCAAAGAATCGCTCCAGCGAACCAAAGATCGCTCGATGAATCATAATCGGGCGCTGCCGCGAACCATCTGCAGCGACATATTGCATTTGAAACCGTTCTGGCAAGTTGAAATCAACTTGAATGGTTGAGCATTGCCACAATCGCCCGATCGCATCTCGAATTTTCAGATCAATCTTAGGGCCATAAAATGCCCCTCCCCCCTCATCCGTTTGGTATTGCCAGCCTTTGATTTGCAGTGCGTTCATCAGGGCCTGAGTGGCTAAATCCCAAATCTCATCACTTCCGACAGACGGCTCAGGCCGTGTCGAAAGATTGACCTCATAATCATGAAAGCCAAAGTCCGATAAAATTCGCTCCGTCAGATTGAGAACACCGAGAATTTCTGCGGTCACTTGATCCGGTAAACAGAAGACATGAGCATCATCTTGAGTGAAGCCTCGCACCCGCATCAAACCATGGAGCGTACCAGAGCGCTCATAGCGGTAAACCGTGCCCAACTCCGCCCATCGCAGTGGAAACTCGCGATAGGAATGGAGATCATGTTGGTAGGTCAACACATGAAAGGGACAATTCATGGGCTTGAGCTGATAGGCCTGCTCTTCCACCGCGATCGCCTCAAACATCCCCTCGCGGTAAAAGTCAAAATGCCCCGAAGTTTTCCAAAGTTCCAGATTGGCCATGTGAGGTGTAAACAGCAGCTCATAGCCTGCATCGGTATGGGCCTGCCGCCAATAGTCTTCGATCACCCGACGGATCCGTGCCCCCTTGGGGTGCCAAAAGACTAGTCCACCCCCCGCAGCCTCTTCAATACTAAATAGCTTCAGTGCCTTGCCCAGTTTGCGATGATCCCGTCGCCTTGCCTCTTCCTGTTGTGTCAGATATGCCTGAAGCTGCTCAGGTGTCTCCCAAGCTGTGCCAGAGATGCGTTGGAGTTGGGCTTGGGTTTCATCGCCACGCCAGTAGGCCCCCGCAACACTCTCAAGCGCAAAGGCTTTAGGATGAATTTCGCCCGTGCGACTCAGGTGCGGACCTGCGCAAAGATCCCACCAAGATTCTTGGGGTGCAATGGGCAACGGCTCAATCAGTGAAGGCTCGGCTTCCGGGTGCTGCGTCCGACCAACATCAGGACTGCCAATGAAGTAGCGAGTAACTGGTTCTCCTGGGGGAATGCGATCGAGGATTTCTAGCTTATAGGGCTCGTTGAGCCGTTCTAGCTCAGCCTTCAGGCTCTCCCGCTCGACCGTCTCTTGAATGATGGGCAAATCTGCGCGAATGATTCGCCGCATTTCGGTGGCGATGCGTTTGAGATCTTCAGCTACAAACGGAGTGGGACAGTCGAAATCATAAAAAAATCCCGTGTCTGTCCAGGGGCCAATGGTGACCCGCGCCTCCGGAAAAAGTCGCTGCACTGCCATCGCCAAAATGTGAGCACAAGTGTGACGAATTCGCTGGAGAGCATCCGTGGAACTCGGCAAGGCCACCAGAGGTGTCGAAGCAACGGGGCGAGGAAGGGCACTGGACATGGCAATAGATAAACAGGGCAATAGATAAACAGGATTCGCTGTGCAACCTTTTCTAGATTACAACAAAAGAATGAGAATGATAATCATTGCGCCCGAACTGCCTCACCCCATTGGGTGGAATGTCAGATCAAACAAGCCCGAAAGTCCTCCCTCAACTGTTCAGCATCTAGGTCACGACCAATCAAAATCAGCTCATTCTTTCGAGTTTCCTGGGGCTTCCATAGTCGATCCGGTTGGCCGTCAAACAGCATGTGAACCCCCTGGAAGACAAACCGACGATCCTGTCCGTCGATATTTAAAATACCCTTCATGCGGAAGATCTTCGGGCCTTGGGTTTGTATTAAGTGGCTAAGCCAACTATTGAGGCGATCGGGATTCAGCGCTCCCCCCTCGACTAGGGCAACCGATTTCACGGAGTCATCATGATCATGGTCGTGCTCCTCCTCCAAAAATCCTGGTTCAATTTCCAAGGCCCGGTTCAAATCAAAGGCGCTGACTCCCAAAATTGCTTCCATCTCCACCGCCGCATCTCGCGTACGATAGATTTTTGCCATGGCATTCATGGCCTTGATTCGTCGTTCTAGAGAAGTCAAATCTGTTTCTTCGACCAAGTCAGTCTTATTGAGTAAAACAATATCCGCAAAGGCAAGCTGCTCCTGGGCTTCGTCAGCATCCCAATGCTGGTGGATATGCTTGGCATCAACAACTGTGACCACAGCATCCAGGGAGAGTTGTTCCTTTATGTCTTCATCCACAAAAAAAGTTTGAATCACCGGAGCTGGATCGGCTAAGCCCGTTGTTTCAATCACCATATGATCAAACTTATCGCGACGCTTCATCAAATTGCCAATAATCCGAATTAAGTCACCTCTTACGGTGCAACAAATGCAGCCATTGTTCATTTCAAAGATTTCTTCATCTGCACCAATGATCAACTGGTTGTCAATTCCAACTTCACCAAATTCATTCACGATCACGGCAACTTTTTTGCCATGTTCATGGGTGAGAATTCGATTCAGCAAGGTCGTTTTTCCTGCACCCAGGTAGCCCGTGAGTACAGTGACGGGCACGGCGGTCTCGATCCGCGAAGCAACCATAGTGTTTTCCCTACAGAGATATCAAATGAAGGCGATTATTGTTACCGATCATGATAGCAGAGCCAGATTTTAGAGCCAGATTCAGCATTAGGCAGTACTGGGGCCTCCAGCTGTTGCGTGTGGTCACTCGGGGCAACTGGGCATTGTCTTTTAGACTTCACAGTCTTTGAGCTGGGCCTTAAGCCATTGCGAGTCTAGCTCCCGACCAATGAAGACCACTTGATTTTTAGCAGGAGTTGTCCATTCCCCACCGTCTAGGCTCACCCGTTTCCCGCTCAATTGAAAGACATGGCGTTGTTCACTATCGGCAAACCATAAAATACCCTTTCCCCGGTAGACGTCCGCTGGAATCTGGTGATCTAGAAACTTTTGAAATTTGCGTAGGGAGAAGGGGCGATCGCTTTGAAACGAAACTGAAACAAAGCCATCTTGCACTAGGTGATCAGAGGTGTAATGTGGCCCGTGATTGTGATGGGAATGGTCAGAATGGGAATGGTCAGAATGGGAATGATCGTGATGGGAATGGTCAGAATGGGCCTGATTCGAATGAGTATGAGGGTGTTCGCCATCGCCTTGATCCACATTCACCAGCTCATCAGCATCAAAATTTGCTAATCCAATCCCCAGAATTACTGAAAGTGGAATTTGGGCATGATGCAGGCGTAAAATTTTGGGATCTCGTTTCAACTGAGCGATTTCTGTCTCGATTTTTTGTAGGTGTGTCTCATCGACCAAGTCGGTTTTATTCAGGAGCAATAGATCCCCATAGATGATCTGCTTCAAAGCCGCTTCACTTTTAAACCAGTCGGGGGTAAAGTTGTCCGCGTCGATCAGGGTCAAAATGCTGTCAACGGTGGTGCGATCGCGCAAGCTACTACCCAGAAAAGTCAAAATAATTGGCAAGGGATCAGCAACACCTGTTGTTTCAATCACCAAATAATCAATGGGATCAGGACGATCGAGCAGAGTATAAACGGCTTGGGCCAGATCATTGTTGATGGTGCAGCAAATACAACCATTGCTCAACTGGAGCATATTTTGATCAACAGAAACGAGTAGCTGACTATCGATATCGATGTCACCCAATTCATTTACAAGCACAGCAACCTTAAGATCTTGTCGGTTGCTCAGAATATGGTTGAGGAGCGTTGTCTTGCCACTCCCCAGAAACCCTGTAATAATGGTAACTGGAGTCAATGGTTTAGACGCTAAAGGTATCCCCTGAACGGTGTTTGGTTTCATAAAAGATCAAGAGTGAATAGAGTACTAGAGAACAGTCAGACATGCCACATATGTCACAATAGGTCGAAGAAAGTAAGGGTCGGAAAAGTCATTTAAAAATCGAAAGAAAATGAAAGAATCAATTAGAAAATCAAAAGATTGAGCAAAAAGTCAGAAATCAGAGGAATCAATCAAAGAAGTGGATAAAGCAATTCGAAGCTTAGAGATGTCCCAAACAATTATTGAGCTGCTGCTGAAGCTGCAGCATATTTAACCGCTTTCCAATCACGACTAGCTGATTGCCAGATGCCTCCGAATCAGTAAGCTTATCGAGCGTAAAACGTTTGCCACTGAGCTGAAAGACAAAGTGATCTTCTGGCCGTTCTGCAAACCAAAGAATCCCCTTGGCTCGATAAACACTTTCCGGCAGTTGGTCAGCCAAGAAGACCTCAAAGCGATGGAGGGTCAAGGGGCGATCGCTACGAAAAGAAAAGGCAGTGAAGCCGTCTTGGCTCAGGTGATTCGAAGAAACACCATCGACTGGTAACGACGCACCAACCAGATCCAACGTCGATCCACCCACGCCCAAGATGGCTGTGAGTGGCACTCGCCCGCGCTCGCAGCGCAGAATTCTAGCCCCCTGCTTGCGCATCTCACAATATTCTTCAATGGACTTGAGCTGCTCTTCGCTGACCAAATCAGCTTTGTTTAACAACAAGATATCACCGTAAACGAGCTGACTCAATGCAGCCTCACCATTGAACAGATCAGTGGAAAAATTTTCAGCATCCAGTACCGTTAGAATACTATCAAGCTGAGTTAGATTTTGAAGCTCCGGACTCAGCAATGTTAAGGCAATTGGCAACGGATTAGCGAGACCTGTTGTCTCAATTACCATGTAGTCTACTCGCTCTTCTCGCTCTAGGACATCGTAAATTGTTTCGACCAAGCTATCGTTCATGGTGCAACAGATGCAGCCGTTGCTCAATTCTAACACATCTTCTTCCATCGTCACAAGGAGTTGAGCGTCGATATTAATATCACCAAACTCATTGACCAAAACTGCAATTTTGAGGTTGTGATGATCACTCAAAATTCGGTTGAGTAATGTTGTTTTGCCGCTGCCTAAAAATCCCGTAATGATTGTTACGGGAAGCCCATGTTTAGGTAAACAAAAAGGAATTCTTTCGGCAATTTCGATTGCTTTAAACATGTCAACTAGGCTTTGCAGCGTTGATCGGAATCAAAGATGAAACAAGTATCAGAAAGCAAGCATCAGAAAACAAGTGTCAGAGGAACCATGCGATCGCCTCGGCAACCTCATCGCCTCGTTCTTCCGCCAAACCCAATGTTCCTGGCAGCCGCTGGGTCTGCACTTGCGGGAGGGCTGCGATCGCCTCCATCTCGGCCCTAGACCTCGGAGGCGCTTGTTCCGGAAGCAGCAGTAAAATGGGCGTGGAGGTGCCCTTGAAATAGCCTAGAAAATCCTCTCGGGTTCGGGCTGGATCCAGTCCACCGGTGACGAAGGCTGCCGGGGCATAGCGGGCGCCGGGCCTTTGGGTGTTGGCATAACGCTGGGCAATAAATTCGTCCGTGAGTCGAGTTGCATCCACAAATACATGGCGACGATACATCCACCTTAAAAATGCGGGTCGAGTGTTGAGGGCGTAGAGCGCTTGGCCCAAGATCGGCGACCGCACCAAGCTGCGCAAACTGCTACGCCAGTGTTCAGGCAAACCCATGGCAGTGAAGGGGCCAAGCCAAGTGGGTGCGACTAGGACGATTTTGGCCCAGAGATTTTGGGTCGAAAAGTTTTGTGTCGCCATCACATAACCTGCTGCGTGGCCTGCTGCAATTACCCCAACCGGCCGATGGAATTGGGTGTTCACGAACGCTTGGAGAAAATGCTGGTAGAGGTCACATTGATAGGACAACGATAGGCGATCGGAGTCACCAAATCCAGGCCAATCCAGAGCGGTGATTTGATATTGTTCAGGGAACCGTTGGTGTAGGAAATGAGCGATCGCCCACATTTCCCGACGACTCGAAACTGTACTTAGGGCGGGCAACAACAGCAGTGGTTCACCTCCTGCTCCCCAGGTCTCGTAGCAGACTTCTATCGATCTGCCAGCCCATGTCCAAGGCCAAGACTGAACAAGACCTGGGGCGACGCATAAATTGTCAAAATTCGCCAAGTTTGCTGCTGCCGACAAAACCATGAAACAGACCTCTGCAGATGAGTTGAATATCAAGCTCAAATTGACAGCATCTAACCAGGGGCTAGATGTAGATTGGAAACCAACATCGCCCCGAGAAATACAAAAAATTGAATCATGACAATCGTAGGTCCAGATGGCAGATCGAAACCAGCGGAACAGATGACACCTATGGTTGCACAAATGCTTCCCAAGGCGATCGACAGCATCACATACTGGCCAAATCGGTGACTCAGCAGTCGAGCTGTGCAAGCAGGCATAACCAAAAAAGCGCTCACAAGCAGTACCCCCACTGACTGAATTGCTACAGCGACCACGAGTGATAAAAAAACCACAAAGGCCGTTCGATAGAGACTCACGGACACGCCTTTTACCTTGGCCAATGGCTCGTTTAGAGTGATCAGCATCTGGGTGCGAAGGGTTAGTCCTAAAAACGTGCTACACATTAGCAGCAAGACGAGGTTGAAATACAAATCGTCAGTTTGAATGGCTAACACGTCGCCGAACAAAAATTGATTTAGCCCACCCTTATACTGATTAATGAAGCTTAGAATGATAATCGCGAGGGCAAGAGATGAAGAATAAACAACGTTGAGCAATGCATCACGCCAAAGATGGGTCTTTTCAAGTAAGTAGGTGATGCATAGACCTAGAAAAACCAAAAAGGGAACCATCGTCAAATGAGGGCCAATGCCAAATAAAAGCCCTAAGCTAGTACCGAGCAAAGCCGAATGACCCAGAGCATCACCAAAGAAGGAAAGCTGCCGTAAGACTGTAAAACTGCCCACTAACCCACCGAGGGTTCCTAGCAGCAAGCCACCTAAAATAGCCCGCTGCATAAAGGGCATTTGTATGAGGTTGATCAAGTTTTGCCAATCGATTTCCATGGGACAATCTGTTCTAGGATCCGGCAAATGCAGCTTTCAAATTTGCAACATTCTCCCGCATTACCCTCAGGTAGGCATCGGGTTCAATGCTGCTGGCATCCCCGATCTCGTTGGATTTGAAGGTGCTGATCTTGACGTTTAAGTCCTGGGCCAGCGCCTGAAAGGGCCCCGCAGAGGCTTCTGATTCCGTCAACAGGGTTTTGAGATCTGAGCTTTGAGCCGCTTCAATCACGCGTTTGACATCGTCAGGGGAAGGATTCTCCTCAGGAATGTTGACCAAAAACTCAGCTTTTAGGCCATAACGACCTGCAAAGTAGTTGGCAAAATCGTGGAAGGTCACGAAGGTTTTACCCGCAAATGGGGTCAAGGTTGTTCGAATTTCTTGATCTAATTCTTTGATCTTTTCGATGTAGGCAGCGGCATTGGCAGTGTATTCAGCTTCTCCAGTGGGATCAGCAGCGATAAGGCCGTCACGAATGTTTTCGACTTGTTCGATCGCCCGCACTGGATCGAGCCAGATATGGGGATCAAACTCACCGTGCTCATGTTCTTCGTGCTCTGCCGCCGCACCCTCGGTAGCTTGAGCACTTTTTCCGGAAGTTGCTTTTTCCTCGCTATGGTCTTCCTTACTATGGTCTTCTTTTTCGTTGCCGGCCCCATGGTCATGATCATGGCCTTCCTCACCGACTTCCTCCACCATGGCGATCAGTTCTAGACCTTCGCTCGTATCAACCACCTTCAGGTTTGAATTGGCGGCATTTTCAATCATGGGTGCTAGGAAACTTTCAATCTCTAGGCCATTTTGAATCAGTACATCGGCATTTGCGAGACTTTGGGCATCAGTGGGTTTGGCCTGATAGTCGTGGGGGCCAATGTTGGTGGGCAACAGTTGGGTGACCTGGGCGCGATCGCCCGCGACAGCCTTAGTAAACTGTGTCATTGGCAAGAAAGTCGTGACCACTTGCAATGCCTTTTCGCCGTCAGCAGGCGTCGCAGCGTTACCGGCGACAGTGCCACTGCTAGACCCTTCAGGATTGCTGCCGGAAGTTGCGGTGCAAGCCCCTAGACTAATGGCGATCGCCGCAACCCAGAATCGTGTCAAAAAGCGATGGCTTGAGCCTGAGAAAAAAGGCCTTGGGAAACCAATCCGGGGCGACGGACGGGAAAAACTAGAGCGATGATTGGAACGGTGATTGGAACGATGCTTAAATGACAACATTTGAAACAAAATCCTGATAATGTGACGCGAATGAAAGCAACATGAACTCATTAATCTAAACCCACCCCTTAACCCACCCCCGCTTTGAGCCAAGTAGCGGCTTGCTTAGCAAAGTAGGTCAAAATCACATCACTTCCCGCCCGTTTCAAACTGGTCAGGGTTTCTAGGACAACCGCTTGTTCATCAATCCAGCCTTGCTGGGCAGCCGCCCTAATCATGGCATACTCTCCGCTGACGTTGTAGGCCGCCACTGGCAGTTCCGTTGCCTGCCTCACACGCCAAATAATATCCAAATAGGCAAGGGCCGGTTTTACCATCACCATATCCGCCCCTTCCCATTCATCCAGGGCCACTTCCTTGAGAGCTTCTTTGCCATTGGCAGGATCCATTTGGTAAGTCTTTTTGTCGCCAAATCGTGGGGCAGAATCCAACGCATCGCGAAACGGACCGTAATAGGCCGATGCATATTTAGCGGAGTAGGCCAAAATGCCAACCGACTGATGACCGGAGGCATCCAGCCCCTGGCGGATCGCACCCACGCGGCCATCCATCATGTCTGAAGGCGCGACAAAATCGCTGCCTGCTTCCGCCTGGCAAATGGCTTGCTTGACCAAAACTTCGACCGTTTCATCGTTCAAAATTCGACCATCCTCCGCCACAATACCGTCATGTCCTTGACTGGAATAGGGGTCAAGGGCAACGTCGGTAAAAATCGTTAGACCCGGCACCTGAGTCTTGATCGCTCGCACCACTTGTGGGATTAAGCCCTCAGGATTGTAGCTTTCGCTGCCTGTGGAATCTTTCTGAGCTTCGGCGATCAGCGGAAACAAGGCAATACCTGGAATACCCAAGGCCCGAACCTGGGCAAGCTCTTCCAGCAACAGATCTAAGGTGTAGCGATAGCAACCAGGCATCGAAGCCACTTCAACCCGCTGATTTTCACCCGCCATGACAAAAACAGGATAAATAAAATCATTCGCGGTCACAGACGTTTCTCGCACCATCCGCCGCAGGCCAGCGCTACTGCGCAAGCGGCGCGGACGCTCAATGGGGGCAATAGCTCCAGGCGCGACGGGAGCAGGAACGACCTTGGCTGCGATCGAATCCAGGGACAAATCCAATGTCGAGGTCGGTTTAGATGGGGGAAGTGAGTCTGCTGGAGCCATAAACCAAAGCTGCAAAGACGCAGAAAGAATGTAAGATAATGAAAATCATTATCACTCTTTTGTCGCCCACCTTGATCATTAAATTGCAAACTTTTGTGCCATTGGCCTGGCTGCTGGCCTGAAGGCGTTCTGCGTTGGACTAGGAGGAATATCGTTGTGTTGCGTACGTCGAGCCAGAGGCAGATCTATCAGCTTTTGCAAGCGACTTTGGACGAAATTAGTGCCCAGGAAATTCACCAGCGTCTGAGGCTGCAAGGCCAGCAGAAGGGATTGGCTACGGTGTATCGAGCCTTGCGAGGGTTACAGCAGAAGGGACTGGTTTATGCTCGACCTCTGGTCACTCGGGAACAGGGCTTTGGCCTTTGTGAACGGGCAACTCCCCACTGTATTTGTGTGCAGTGTGGCAATTCTGTGAGGCTGGCGGACAACCCGTTAGATGAATTTGTGCGATTGCTGACCCAACGGGCGGACTTCTTGGTCTACTACCACACCCTAGAATTTGTTGGTCTGTGTTTGAGTTGCCAGGACGATCGCGCAGGAGATGGCGGAATGGAGAAGGGCCGAATGCAGAGCGAAACCGGCAGCAAAGACACAACGCTTAAAGCATTCGGGGCACCTCCCACACCGTGACCTCGCCCGCTTGGCCCCCCACCGCCAGTTGGCGACCATCCGCCGACCACGCTAGGCTTGACAACCCCGAGGCAACGCGATCCATCACCTGCATCGGCTCTAGCCCCGCTTGCCACAGGCAGATATGCCCATCTTCACCCAAGGAAGCCAAGCAGTCCGTTCCGGGTTGGAAGGCCACATCTAAGACCTTGCCTCGGTGAAACTCGAGCGCCCAGCTTTCCCAGCCACCAGGTCTATCCCTCCATAGGGTGATGATCTCTTGGGTGGGTACAGCTAGCAGGGCTGGGGCATCTGGATCTGCCAAATTCGCCCAAGCCACTTGCCGAACTTTGGCGGGAAAACCCTGTAGCAGCGCCGGGAGTTCATCATCGGCCTGGGGCGATCTCTTCGGAAGCTTGCGCGGCGATCGCCCCAGCTGCGAGGTCTTCTTCCAATCCAAAATGCCGACGCTATTGTCCCGAATCGATACGGCAAGATAGCGACTATCCGCTGACCAGGATAACTTCATGCCCGGTGACATCAATTCCCACTGGTAGAGGCTGTCGTTCCAATCTTCAGCGTTCCACAGGTGTACAACATTTTGGGAGGCGATCGCCAAATATTTGCCATTCGGCGACCAGGCCAAATCCTGGGGTGTTCCTGCTGCCAACAGGTGAACTTGCAACCGGCCATGGTCAGCGTCCCAAACCTTAACAGCGATTCCCTCGGGAAAGGCCAGAAGATTCTGGTGGGGGTGCCAGGCCAAGCAATCGATCCAGGTGGAGGCACACTCGAGGGTGTCGAAGTGTTCGGCCCCGGCTTGGTGGATCTGCCAGAGGGCGATCGCTCCATTTTGTCCCCCGGCAGCCAACCACTGGCCATCTGCCGAAAATCCAATGGCATCAATCGAGTAAAGTTGTCCTGCTTGCAACACACTCACTTCCCATACGCTGCATTCTCCTCCTTGTATGAGCTGAACAACCCCATTCCCCGCCGCTCCAGCTAGCCAGCCATCGAGAGGTGACCAAGCCAAGGCTGTAATGTAGTCCCCAAGTTGGGTTTGATGACTGAATTCTAGATAGTTAGACATGGGCACTAGACATGGGCACTAGACATGGGCACTAGACATGGGCACTAGACATGGGCACTAGACACAAGCATTCAAAGGAACCGACCGATCAGGGGGAACACAATTTGTGAAGAGCACAGCGGAGGATTGCTCCTGTGAGGGATTGCTGAATCAACTATGATGGTTCGATCGCATCGAGATCGCAGGTGCCCGTCGCTGCACAACGATATCCCGCTAGCAGTGCCCGATTGATCTCCACCACGTGGTGTGAAAATGCAGATCTGCGGGTTTGGCATCGGGCAACCAATCCGCATGTTGCTGATGCACAATGATTGAACCCGGTGGGACGTACTTACCCGGTGGAATCTCAACATCTTGAATCAGCACATGCATCATCACAATGCAGCCGTGGCCAACCTTGGCATTAAACACCGTTGATCGAAAACCAATAAAACACCCATCTCCGACGTAGGCTGGTCCATGAATCAAGGCCATGTGGGTAATGCAAGAGTTCTGGCCAATCCAGACCGAATAAGGTTGCTGATCATCGCCGGTCACACGTCCCGATTCCAGTCCATGAATGACAACACCATCTTGAACATTGGTGTGAGCGCCAATGTAAAACGGGGTTCCTTCATCTGCTCGAATGGAACAACCTGGAGCAATGAGCACGCCTTCTCCCACTCGGACATCGCCAATCAGGCTCGATGAGGAATGGATATAGCTTGAGGGATGGAGCTGTGGCTGGTTCAGTCCTTGGTCCCAGGGCGTTGGTGGAGCAGGTTGCTGACGAAGAGGCATTAGTTTGAACCCAGACTCAGATGGGGAGAGATGTTGAACTGGGGAGAAAGAGCAGTGACTTCCCAATGCCCCCAGAAGGCTGCCATAACTTGGAAAGCTGCCACAACGATGTTAGAAGGCTGTCACAACGACTACAGCCGGGTTGGATTGACCGCATCTCCTCCGTAAACGATTTGGGGATCAAAAATTTTGCGGATTCGGTGAACCGAAGCACGATCGCCTCTACATCTGCCGGATCTCCCGTCGCCAGTTTCGTCGTCCCCCCGGCGTCCCCCAGCGGAATCTCGCGATAGAAACAGGAGCGATAACCCACATGGCAACTCGCACCAGCACCAGCCACCCGTACCCTCATCCACAAACAATCCTGGTCATCATCAATCAAGAGTTGGGCCACCTGCTGCACCAGGCCACTCGTTGCGCCCTTGTGCCAAAAGCACCCGGCGACTACGGCTGTAGTAGTGGGCCTGCGC
>JAAUOP010000170.1 GCA_012034805.1 Synechococcales cyanobacterium CRU_2_2
GATTTCTCGAATTAGCAGCACTCCTCCATTGCTGGTTATGTCGCCACCGCTGAAATCGGCTACTAGCTTTCGCTTACTCAAACGGCCAAACTCGTAGCTGGCTGAGTTACACTCTGTTTGGGTCGGGGTCATGCTTACAAACCGCTGAATGTCTTGTGGTTATTACATTCTCGCTGGTTTTTGACCCCGATTCCTCTTTACTCGTGAGATATCCGGGATAAACCCTGTTGGAGCGGATTGCCGAGAGATCTTGGTGGTAATGCAAAATTTACTTGCAGCCGCTCAACAGGAACGTTAGCCTCCCTACATTCCTGACTAATAGTTGCAATCGGAGTCGAAAGTTATAATTGTCCACGCATTTACTATCCACCACTTGCTTAAGAGTCATCATGAAACTCGGCTACACGATCATCTATGTCCCAAGCGTGGTAGATTCACTCCACTTCTTCAAGCAAGCCTTTGGTCTAGAGCAGAAGTTTCTGCATGAGTCAGGTGATTACGGCGAACTGAGCACTGGAGAGACTACTCTCGCATTCGCCGCTCATGAGCTTGGAGATATAAACTTTCCCGAAGGTCATGTACGAGCTAGCGAATCCAAGCAACCCTTAGGGGTGGAAATCGGCTTTGTCACTTCTGACGTACATACCGCGCATAAAAGCGCACTGACTCACGGGGCAACTGAATTGTCAGCACCATCCCAAAAGCCATGGGGTCAAGTTGTCTCATATTTGCGTGCACCGGATGGAATGCTCGTTGAGCTATGCACTCCCGTATCTGCATAAAAGTGCGGCTTAACCTTAACTCAATGGCTAAACAGGCTTTAAATCAAATGTTTGCCTTATTGGATCAATGATTGAGAATAGTTATGAGCGTTAGCCGCATTCTTACAAACATCTGCTCTGATCGACTGGCTGAAAGTCGAGATTTTTACGTGGCTTTGCTTGACCTTGAGGTCAGTTATGACAGTGACTGGTATGTTCAACTTCGTAGTCCGTCTAATCAAGAACTAGAGTTTGGAATCATTCTTCGCAGTCATAGCTTTGTTCCGCAGGAGTATCAAACTGCTCCATCAGGGATGTATGTGACGTTTGTAGTTCCCGCAGTTGATCTAGTCTACGAAAAGCAGTAGCTATGGAGCTTCGCATCATTCAAGAACTCAAAAACGAGTTTTATGGGCAGCGTCGATTCTTAACCGTCGATCCAAATGGTTGTTTGATAGATATTTGTTCACCATTTACTGAAGCGGAGGAATAAGTATGAGCACTTGTGTTCATTGGATGTGGCTAACAAACGCCTGCACGCGGAACGACGGTATACTTGGGTTGTCTTGCAAAGTGTAAATGCGTCCGGTGAGGCGTATGGCGTTATACGGCTTCAGTAACTGGTTAGGATGCAAGACCGATCTCTGTGTTGATGTTTGCTACTTACCTTGCTTACTCGACTAAATTGGCTTGTTTGAGATCATCCATTAGAGCCTTCAAGAAATCTAAAAACACCTGCACTTTTCCAGAAACATATTGTTTTTGTGGATAAATCACCGAAATTATTTCCCCCGGTGCGATGTAGTCTTGCAACATTGCTACTAACTGACCTTGAGCGATCGCTGGTCCCACTATGAAACTCAACTCCTGTACAATGCCAATCCCAGCGATCGCTGCCGACAGATGGGCATCGGGATGGTCGATAGCAAAATTCCCTCGCACAGGCAACCGAAAGACCTTCCCATTTCGTTGAAAAATCCAGTCGAACTGCTTGCGCGTTTGTGGGTAAATAAAATTCAGACAATTATGCTTTGACAAGTCTTCGGGCGTTTTTGGTGTTCCATGTCGATCTAGATAAGCTGGCGCAGCACAAATGACGAATTTAGTAGTTGCTAGCGGTCGCATCATCAACCGACTGTCACTCATGCCGCCGATTCTGACCACCGCATCAATCCCCGATTCAATTAAATCTACCGTGCGATCACTCAGGGAAATATCGATCTGAATGTCGGGATAGGTTTGCAAAAAAATTGCCAGAGCGGGAACGATGTGTCGTTGCCCCAGAGAAATATTCAGATCGATGCGAAGCAGACCTTGAGGGCGAGATCGTGCCTGTGATAGTTCTAATTCCGCTGCTTCTAGTTCCGCCAAGATTTTCGTGCAGCGGTTGAAAAACACCGCACCATCCTGAGTCAATCGAATCTTGCGGGTGGTGCGCTCGAATAGGCGAGTGTCTAACTCTGACTCCAGACGTTGGATTGCCTTGCTCACCGATGAAGGGGAGAGTCCCAACTGCCGCGCGGCTACTGAAAAACTAGACCAGCGAGCAGCTTCGATAAAGAGGGCAATGGTATTAAGTTTATCTTTCACGATCGATCGACCCGATTGGATTGATGAATTGCATTCACAAATATTGTGCTTTATAGCGGGTTTTTCTATCCAAAGACTTCAATTAACTTAGATAGATGATTAGCAGCGATGCGATCTAGCAAAACGATCGACTAGGAGACTAACTATGGCACTCAACAATAAACTGGCACAAAAACGTCTGCTGATTATTGGTGGCAGTTCGGGAATTGGGCTAGCTACCGCCCAGCAAGCCACCGCTGCGGGTGCCCAGACGATTGTTGCCGGACGCAGTGAATCCAAGTTACGAGATGCTGTTGCATCGATTAGCGGGGATGTCACTGCATATCCCGTCGATCTGACCGATGATGCCTCGGTGAAGTCTCTATTTGAGAAAGTGGGTGCTCTCGACTACCTGGTTCTCACCGGACCTGCACCGACTTTCGGACACTTTCTCAAATTAGATACAGAGCAAGTTCACCAAGAATTTGAAGGTAAGTTCTGGGGACAATACCGAGCGGTAAAATATGCCGCACCGCGACTCGAAAAGACTGGGGCAATTGTCTTGATGAGTGGAGCATATAGTGCGCGTCCGGTGCCAGGGGCTACTTCGCTTGCGGCTGTGCAAGCGGGGATTGAAGGATTGGCACGGGGATTGGCGATCGATCTAGCCCCAATTCGCGTCAATGTCATTAGCCCTGGCTTAACTGATACGCCAATTATTCACAATGTTTTCTCTGATGAGACTGCCCGTAAAGCTCTCTATGATGAGCAAGCGCGAGTACTTCCAGCTCAACGTGTTGGTACATCAGAGGACATCGCTGAATCAATTTTGTATTTGCTTACCAATCGATACACAACGGGCAGCACGCTTTTCCCTGACGGAGGCTATAGCCTTCGATAAGGATTGTCTGTTCTTATCGAAGGCTTTCCACCTTTAAAGTGGGCGTAAACACGCCCACTTTGTGCTGATTCCATTGTTTGTTTTACAGAGCTAAAATGGTGTAGCGATCGCCGCATAAAACCGGCTGGAGCGGGCTGTTGATAACTCAGTGGTGTTGCAAAGGTTGTTTGCAGTCGCTCAGGGAGCACATCATCCGCTCAGAGAAGAATAATCAGCCTTAATTTCTCGTCCTGCAGTGGCAACGGTTTTCCGAGCTTCGTTTTCTTCTGGTCAGCGGATGATGTGCTCCCGTCGCTCAGCCGGAACGCTATGCTGATGAATCTCTAAGAGCACCTCGAAAGATTGATCAGATTCAGATCAGATCAATGGTAAGCAGAAGCATCGAAACCTCGTCTACCATAGTGTCAAATTTTGAACTCATTGAGGTGCGCCGAAGATTCGTCGCCTAAAATCAATCGATATGCTCAACCATCTCCGAGAGCGGATACCGAACCTTCGGCGTTGTCGCATATTTGTCATCGGCAGCGCGATAGCCCAATGGGCAAACTAGCACCGATGCATAGCCTTTTTCGGTCAACCCCAAAACTTCATCGTACTTGGGTGGGACAAATCCTTCCATCGGGCAAGCGTCAACCCCCATCAGGGCAGCAGCAGCCATCAACTGACCCAAGGCAATATAAACCTGCTTAGCAGCCCACTCATTGACATTCATTTGAGGATTGGCCAAAAATCCCTTGATCACCTTGCCAAACCCCTCTAAGGACTCAAGGGGGGCTTGACGAACTTCGGCGGTGGAGTGCATATAGCGATCGACCTCTTCCTCATCCACATCTTTTTTGATTGCCAAAATCACCAAATGAGATGCATCTACAACCTGACGTTGTTTCCAAGAATGCTCGAGCAGTTGCTGACGAATACCGTCATGGGTCACTACAAAAAATTTCCAGGGCTGCATCCCAAACGAAGAGGGTGTGAGCACCAGGCTTTGTTCGATCGCGGCCCAAGTTTCTGCAGGAATCTTGCGGTTCGGGTCAAAGGACTTGGTGGCATAGCGCCATTGCAGAGCTTCGATCACTTGGTCGGGGGCTACAAACGTCGGACTCATGGGATTTTACTCTCAGTAATAGACCAGTGTTGTTCGATTATATCGAACTAAGCTTCAAAAATCCTCAAAGGCTCAACCTCTTGCCAGACTGAATAAGATTCACCTCCCGAGTGGCTTAGCCTCCATCTCTCTGAGGATATTTTGGAAGGATATGTTGGAAGGATATTTTGAAAGGATTTTCTAGAGCACGTCAGGGAGATAGGTTGCCTTTGAGGGAATTCTGGGTACAGGGTTATTGACAATTGCGACCCTGAATTTGGCATAAAGGCTAGGATAGAGACAAGATGGTTGAACCCTGGATAAACCCGGACGCTCAATGATTTATATCGTCCTCATCTCTTTGACCATTGGTATCGCCATCGGCACTGCCATTGTGATTTTGATCCAAATTCAGCGACGAGCGGAGGTGATCAATAGCATGGGTTCCCTCGAAAACGCCGTGGGGCTATGGGGAACGGTCGAAGTGCCCTTGAATCGTCAGAGCCGTGGCAAAGTGCGGGTCACGATCAAGGGATCAACCTTAGACCTTGTGGCGATTACCGATGCAGAGGGCGAGCTCAGTCCCGGCGATCGCGTCTTTGTGATCGCAGCCAAAGACAACCGTATTCTCGTCGTTCCCGAAGATCAAATGCATTGAAATTCGCTGACAGGAGATCAACCCGTGACCAATGTTCTAAGCCCCATGAGCAATGCCCTAAGCCCCATGATCGACCATCCCATCGCTGATCTGGCGATCGCCCAGATCGAAACCCAACCCGAGCCCCAACCCAAGACCCAACCCACAGACAGCTATAGCGCCGTTGAAGCGGGCGGAGTGGCCTTGGCGGGTGTACTCGTGCTAGCAGGTGTGGGTGCAGTCTTAAGCTACTGTTTTTTGCGATCGTTTTTGTGTATTTGTAAACCAAACGAAGTCTTAGTCATCTCCGGTCGCAAATCCAAACCGCCGATGGTCAAGACGTTGGCTATCGTGTTTTAGCGGGAGGCCGCGCCATTTGCATTCCCATTCTCGAAACCGTCGAACGCATGAGTGTGAGCACCATGCCGGTACAGGTGGAGATTAAGAATGCCTATGCGAAGGGGGGCACGCCGCTGGATATTCAGGCGATCGCCAACATCAAAGTTTCCAGTGACCCGAACATTGTTGGTAATGCCATTGAGCGTTTTTTGGGCAGCAAACGTGAAGAGATCATTCGCGTAGCTCGAGAAACCCTAGAAGGCAATTTGCGAGGGGTGATTGCAACCCTAACCCCAGAGCAGGTCAACGAAGATCGCTTGGAATTTGCTGAGCGTATTTCCGCCGATGTACAGCGAGACTTGCATAAATTGGGCCTCGAAATTGACACGTTCAAAATTCAGAGCGTTGCCGATCATGTTGAATACCTGAGATCCCTGGGTCGTGAGCGCATTGCGATGATTTTGCGGGATGCGGAAATGGCAGAATCTGATGCCATGGAAGAAGCCAATCGAATTGAGGCCGAGTGTGAAGAGTCGGCGGAAGTGGCGATGAGTGTCGATCGCACGGTGGTACGCGAGCAAGAGAATGCCTTGCGAGAATTGAAGGCAAAGCTAGAGCGAACGGCTAAATCAGAAGAAGAAGTGACGATCGCGGCAGGTCGAGAGCAGCGGGCCAAGTTTGAACAAAAGCTGCAAACCGTGCGGGCAGAATTGGAGCGATTGCGGCTGCAAGCGGATGAGATTTTGCCCGCTGAGGCTAGCCGCAAAGCCCAAATGCTGATCGCAAGAGGTGATGCTGCGCCCTTTGCAGAAAATGCTAAGGCCGAAGCGAGTGCTAATACATTGTTGGGCGAAGTCTGGAAAGATATCGGCAGCGATGCACCGGAACTGCTGGTGATCCAGCAAATCGAAATGATCTTGCACGAAGCCGTACAAATTCCGGGACGGCTACACCTGAAAAAGATTCATGTTGTGGACAATGGAGATGGGCGATCGCTCGCCAATCTGGTAAATCTCTATCCCGACATCTTGGTCAAGTTCCTCGAAAGTGTCAATCAAACTCTGGGCATTGATGTTCTGGGTACTTTGACTAAATCTGAGATCAAATCTGATCCCAAAGATCGCAGCTAACGCGGTGCCAGCCGGACGAAGATTGGTTTGTCTCGACGATTCTTCTTCCTTGTTCTTCAATTGTTTATTGTTCTTCTCACCATGGTTTTACCCATTTTGATTGGTGGCGCGATCGCCGTTGGTGGCGCAGCCTTTGCCATCCGTAACCTGTACCATATCTGTCAGCCCAACGAAGTTTTGATTTTTGCGGGGAGTCGCGATCGGATCGCGGGTTCTGACAAAACCGTTGGTTACCGGATCGTTAAAGGGGGTAGCCGCATCCAAATCCCGCTTCTAGAAGAGACCTACCGGATGGATCTCACCAATATGATCATTGAGCTGAAGGTGCAAAATGCCTATTCCAAAGGCGGCATTCCGCTGACCGTTGATGGGGTTGCCAATATCAAGATTTCGGGTGAGGAACCGACGATTCACAACGCGATTGAGCGGTTGCTGGGCAAAAAGCGATCGGAAATTGAAGCCCTCGCCCGCGACACCCTCGAAGGCAATTTGCGTGGTGTTTTGGCGAGTCTGACCCCAGAACAAGTCAACGAAGATAAAGTCGCCTTTGCTCGCACCTTGCTCGAAGAAGCCGAAGACGACCTCGAACGCCTTGGCATTGTTCTCGACAGCCTGCAAATCCAAAACATCTCCGATGAAGTCAGCTATCTCGACTCCATTGGCCGTAAACAACAGGCCGATCTCCTGCGCAATGCCCGCATCGCCGAAGCCCGAGCCAAGGCCGAATCGGCCATCCGCTCTTCCGAAAACGAGCGCAACACCGCCCTGCGCCGAATCGAGCGCGACATCAAAATTTCCGAAGCCTCCGCCCAGGAACGGGTGCGCGATGCCCAGACCAAGCGCGTCGCCCTGGTCGCAGAAGCAGAGTCGGAAGTGGGCACTGAGATTACGCGCACCCAGGCTGATGTCGCGGTGCAAAAGGAACGCATTAAACAGGTGGAACAGCAACTCGAAGCTGATGTGATCGCCCAGGCTGAATCCCAGTGTCAGCAGGCGATCGCCCGCGCCAAGGGCGACGCAGCCCGCATCATCGAAGACGGTCGTGCCCAGGCCGAGGGCCTGCGCCAACTGGCGGAATCCTGGCAAGCAGCGGGGCCAAATGCCAAGGAGGTGTTTTTGTTTCCCAAACTGGATGTGTTGCTGAAGGCGATCGCCGCTGGATTCCCCGATGTCGATGTGGACAGCGTTACCGTGATCGACGGCCACAGCGCGAGCGGCGGCAGCATTATCCAAAGCAAGGCGTTTATGGAGCAGTTGCACCAAGCGACGGGGATTGATATTGCTCAGATTGTGCAGCAACTGGCGGGTGGGAAATCAGCGCGATCGACTCCCTCCGGGGATGTGGCCCAGACTCTGGATGTGGCAAGTCAGTCCGAATGATTGTCCTGACAACTGACACTCGTTCGGCTGTGGGGCTGAGCTTGGTCTGTCGCTGGACGAACAGCGGTTCGTCCCTACAGACCGAAATGATCGACTGGTTATTTCTGGCGGCTCAGACTGATTCCTTCACCAGACGAAAACCAAACAAAATGTGGCGGGAACCCGGCGGGCGCAGGTGCTGATACGCCCCCCGGCAAAACCCCGGCAGATCATCCCAAGAGCAGCCCTTCATCACCAGCTGGGGCTCTGGCCCCATGCCCTGGCGCGTCGAGGTGTATTCGAACACATTGCCCGCCAGGTCTTCAATGCCGTAGCGGCTGCGGCTGAGGGGATAGGCTCCCACTGGGCTGGTGTGGTCTCTGCCGCTCTGGGCCGAGTTGGTTGCCTCAGAACGCCAATCGTTGCCCCAGACATAGGCGCGTCCATCCGTGCCCCGCGCCGCTTTCTCCCACTCTGCCGCTGTGGGTAAGCGATAGCGATCGCGCTGGCCTCCCTCTGGCCCTTGTTGGCTCCACCACTGACCAAAGGCGATCGCATCCGCCTCAGCCACGAGCACCACAGGATGATTCCCTTCTCCCGTGGGATACTGATTTCCTTGCCAGAGAAATCGGCGCACGGTGGCATAGGGATGAACCAAAAAGCCCTGCTGTTGATAGTCGCTGGCAGAAATACCCGGTGCCCGGTGTTGGGTGGCCTGGACAAAGGCCTGATACTCGGCGTTGGTGACCAAATTGCGGCTGAGGCAAAAACCGGGGAGCGATCGCCGCTGACGCCTTGGCTCATGCTCAAACCAGCCAACTTGCCGCAGTTGCTGTTCCGACCGGGCAAGGTCTGCCGGGGATGCAGCGGTGGCTTGGGCCGAGACCCGATAAGCCGCGTCTCGTTCGGCGCGATCGCTCCCCAAAATAAACTCCCCGCCCGGAATCCAGGCAAACCGGGGGTCTGATTGGCAGCGATCGCGGGTCATCGAGGGCGTCCCAATCGTACCGTGCCCCCAGAGCAACAAGCCCAACAACCCGGCAATCAGGCTCGCCATGAAAGCAACGGGTTTCAGGTGTCTGATGCTTTTGCGTTTTCCTAGAGAGAGGCGCTTGGTCAGGTAAATCTGTCCCATTACGAACCCATGATCGTCGTCCCTCATTATCGTTCTTTACCGGCCAGCGCAGGGCTTTACTCCGGCACAAGGGGCTGCTCCGGCACAGGGTTTTTTCGCTCCGGCGCAAGGGGCTGCTCCGGCACAGGGTTTTTCGCTCCGGCGCAAGGATTTGCTCCGGCACAAGGATTGCCCAGC
>JAAUOP010000036.1 GCA_012034805.1 Synechococcales cyanobacterium CRU_2_2
GACTGAAGAATTGGCTGGGGTGGAGCTGTTTTGATCTCGAGGGATGGGTTCTGGTGGGAAGCTGGGTTCTGGTGTAGTGCTACGCTCTCGGGGGCTATACGTCTCGGGGGCCTATGCTCTCGGGGGCTATGCTCTCGGGGATCGTGCTCTCGGGGATCGTGCTCTCGGGGGCCGGGATCTCGGGGGCCGGGATCTCGGGGGCCGAGATCTGAGATGCATTGATCTCAAACGGCTTAGCCTGAACCGGAGCACGCTCCTGTTGGGCGAGTTGGGCGAGGGCATCGAAGGCTGCGATCGCCTCCAATTCATCCAGTCCTGAAACTTCCTCAAACAAATCAGACGCATCGAACAGATCCGTCTCGTCAAAATCATAAATGGCCTCGGCCTGCTCTAGGCTCGGGGCTTGGGGGGCATCCACTGTCCAATCTTGGGGGAGGATGTCTGGCTCGGGTGGAGGGCTTTGCGGGTCACCCGAGCCTCGTCGGGGCAAAAGCCCGACAGCCTGAAACTCGGCCATAAGCCCCTCGACTAGACGAGCAGAAGCACTGGATGCGGGTGCTGGAGCGACACCAAAACCCTGGGATGTTACACCCTGTCGGTTCAGCGACGACGTGCCCGCCCCTCCGAGGAGACTGGGTGTCAGCGGTTCAGCGGACGATGGCTGCAGGTTGGCCTCCGGAAGTGGAACTTTTGCACGGTTTGCGACTTCTATAGAGACATCGGCCTTCGCCTGACCGCTGTCCTCCTCTAATCGATCTGCAAGACTATTTACCAAAAAATATCGGGAACGTCGCCGGTTGCGTGAAGCATCGGCGGATGTTTGAGAGCTGCTCATAATTAAACTGCTGCTGTCGAAGATGGCTGCTGTGTGAGTGACAAATTGTTGAAGCTGTGGATAGTCAACAACCTTGGCAGATGCATCCCACCGACGTTAGTTCGGCCATATGGCCCAAGTTTTATCCCTGTTTCCGCCGAATGGGTGACGACATGACCGACTCGTACCCACATCCTATGAGAAATACGGATGAATTGTGTTTAGGTAGTTTGTTTTTTTACTAAAGTTGTGTTGAGTAAGGCTTCAGTAAAGAGTATTTTGATATCCCTGTTAGGCTAGAAGGGAGATTTTCTTTGACGGCTTGCTGGGACGGCTTTTCCTAAGAGCTTTTCTCTTCCTAATAACTTAACTTTTGCGCGATCGCCATGCCTCCCCAATACCCCCCAACCCGCACCGTTGACCAAATCGATCACTATCACGGCACCCCCATTGCGGATCCCTATCGGTGGCTCGAGGACCCCAACAGCGACGAGACCCAGGCTTGGATCGAGGCCCAAAATCAACTCACCTCAGGCTTCTTGGCTGGGTTGAGCGATCCTGCGGAGCTTGGCACAGCCAATCGCCCTACAATTCAAAATCGCCTGACGGAGTTGTGGAATTACGAGCGCTACGGGATTCCCTTCAAGCGGGCTTCGGAGTCGGGTAATCGCTATTTCTATTTCAAAAACGATGGTCTGCAGAACCAGAACGTCCTCTATACCCAAACCAGCCTTGATGGTGAAGCCACGGTTTTGCTTGACCCCAACGGCCTCAGCGAAGACGGCACTGTGGCCCTGTCGGGTCTGTCCGTGAGCGAGGACGGTCGGCTGTTGGCCTACGGTTTGTCTCGCTCGGGCTCCGACTGGCAGGAATGGAAAGTGCGCGATGTGACATCGGGCCAGGATCTGTCTGATCGCATTCAATGGGTGAAGTTTTCGGGCGCAGCCTGGAGCCGGGATGGCTCAGGTTTCTTTTACTCTCGTTACGACGAACCTCAGGCTGACAATCAGTTTGAGGATGTTAACTATTTCCAGAAGTTGTATTATCACCGGCTAGGCACATCCCAGGCTGACGATGTGCTGATTTACGATCGCCCCGACCAAAAAGAATGGGGCTTTAGCGGGAGTGTCACGGAGGATGGTTACTATCTCCTGATCTCGGTGTGGCAGGGTACCGATCGCAAGAACCTCGTGTTTTATCAGGATCTTCGGGATCCGAAGGGCCAAGTCATCGAACTGATTGCTGAGTTTGAAGCCCAGTTTAGTCTGATTGAGAACGACGGCACGATCTTTTGGTTTCAGACCGATCTGGATGCGCCTCGGGGGCGGGTGATGGCGATCGATTTGGCCCAGCCCGAACGGCAGCACTGGCAGGAGATCATTCCCGAAGCAGAGGAAACCCTGGAAGGGGTGGAGATTTTGAATCATCAGTTTGTCGCGTCTTATTTGCAGGATGCGCGATCGCAAGTCAAAATCTTTAGGCTCGATGGCAGTTTTGTGCGCAATGTGGTGCTACCCGGCATCGGCTCGGTCGGGGGCTTCGGCGGCAAGCGCCAGGATACTGAGACGTTCTATAGTTTCACCAGCTACACCACGCCAACCTCGATCTATCGCTACAACCTAGAGACCGGCGAAAGCCAGTTGTTTCGCCAACCCAGGGTAGACTTCGAGTCGGATGACTACATCACTGAGCAGGTTTTCTACCACAGCAAGGACGGTACGCGGATACCGATGTTTATTTCCTACAAAAAGGGGATGGTGCACGATGGCCATAATCCAACGATTTTGTATGGCTATGGTGGGTTTAGTGTGTCGTTAACGCCGAGCTTTTCACCGGCGGTTTTGGTTTGGATGGAGATGGGCGGGATTTACGCCGTGCCGAATTTACGCGGTGGTGGCGAGTATGGCGAGGCTTGGCACCAGGCGGGCACTAAGCTGAACAAACAAAATGTATTTGATGATTTTATTGCGGCGGCGGAGTGGCTGATTGCCCAGGCGTACACCACCTCGGCCAATCTGGCGATTTCGGGCGGCAGCAACGGCGGCTTGCTTGTGGGGGCCTGTATGACCCAGCGACCTGAGCTGTTTGCGGCGGCCCTTCCGGCGGTGGGGGTGATGGATATGCTACGGTTCCATCAATTTACGATTGGCTGGGCCTGGTGTTCCGACTATGGCTCCTCGGAGAATCCGCAGGAGTTTGAGGCGCTTTATGCCTATTCGCCCTTGCACAATCTCAAACCAGGAACGGCCTACCCCGCCACCTTAATTACAACGGCAGACCATGACGATCGCGTTGTTCCCGCCCACAGTTTCAAATTTGCAGCAGCGCTGCAGGCTGCCCAAGCTGGCGAGAATCCGGTGCTGATTCGGATTGAGACCAAAGCAGGGCACGGGGCGGGCAAGCCGACGGCGAAGGTGATTGAGGAGGCGGCGGATAAATGGGCCTTTTTGCGATCGTGCCTCAAATCGCGTGATTGACTTCTCAGGTGATTGACTTCAGTGTATTCGCTCATGGAACTGGGCTAGCAACGACACGATGGTTCTGGCGTACTGCTAATGAATGCGTGATAAAATCGTGCCTGTACGGCTCAGCTTTAATGGCCGTTTGAGGAACTTATGACCATCGCCAATGCTCTGACTCCATCCCTTAATCTGCATCCCTTGCTGTTGGATGTCAGCAATGCTGTGTTGAGGGTTACGCCGGGGCATTTCGATCAGCTTTGTATCGACAACCCAGATCTGCGTCTTGAGTTAATGACAAATGGGGAATTGATCATCATGGCTCCTGCGGGTGGTGAAAGTAGTGAAAAGAACTTTGACTTAGTCATGGAGGTCGGCATTTGGAATCGCCGGAGCAATTTGGGGCGTGCGTTTGACTCTTCCTGTGGCTATGATTTCACGGCATTGGGTGGAGGAAAACTATCACCAGATGTATCTTGGATTGAAAAGTCGCGGCTAGAGGGGATTGAAATTGTTGGGTTTATTCCAGTCGTACCTGATTTTGTTATTGAGCTGCGATCGGCGACGGATAGTTTGAAGCCGTTGCAGGAGAAGATGCAAGAATATCGACGACTTGGGGTGAAGCTCGGGTTACTGGTCAATCCCCAAAACAAGCAGGTGGAAGTCTATCGAGCAGGGCAAGCGGTGGCAGAGATCTTCGAGTCACCGAGTTCGATTGATTGTAGTGAGGTGATGCCGGACTTTGTTTTGAGTATGAGCCGTATTTGGTCGTGATCCAAAAGGGCAAAGCATCATCTACCGCTACCGCGTAAAATGGGCATCTGAAGCGAGCAGATAGCTTTACGGTAATTTCTCGAGCTTCTTGAGCTAACCTTTCGTCTTTTCGGTATGACCCCCACCCTTGCTCAGCGCATCCAGTCCTTTTACGACGAATCCTCTGGCCTGTGGGAGCAGGTCTGGGGCGAGCACATGCACCATGGCTACTATGGCCTTGATGGGCGCGATCGCCCCAACAGTCCCCAACAAGCCCAGCGCATCTTGATTGAGCAACTGCTAGCCTGGAGCGGTGTTGAAGCCCCAGCTAGCATTCTGGACGTGGGCTGTGGCATTGGCGGTAGTACACTGTACCTGGCGGCCAAGTACGGTGCGTCAGCAACTGGCATTACCCTCAGTCCCGTTCAGGCCCAGCGCGCTCAGGCCCGCGCCGAGGTGCATGGCTTTGGGGAGCGGGTTGAGTTTCAGGTGGCAGATGCCTTGGCAATGCCCTTTGCCGATGCTTCCTTTGACTTGGTTTGGTCTCTGGAAAGCGGCGAACACATGCCCGACAAAACTCAGTTTTTACAAGAATGCTGCCGCGTGCTCAAACCCGGTGGTCGGCTGATGATCGCGACCTGGTGCCATCGAGATTTGGCAGCGCAGGAGGCCTTATCTGAGCTAGAACAGCGGAATTTGGCTGAGCTGTATCGCCTGTATCATCTGCCCTACGTCATTTCCCTGGCGGACTATGGGGCGATCGCCCGCACCCTCCCCCTCCAAGACCTCCGCACCGCCGACTGGTCTAGGGCCGTTGCCCCGTTTTGGGATGACGTCGTTCGCTCTGCCCTCAATCCCCAAGTGCTTTGGGGGATTGTCACGGCAGGCTGGAAAACGGTGGAAGGAGCCTTTGCTATTCCACTAATGCAAGATGGTTATCGGACGGGGTTGATTCGATATGGAATCTTGTCGGGCATTAAGCAGTAAGAATCAAAGACAACCTCATCATCAGTCTCTCCAATGTTTAAGGTGCCATCTGTGATCCAAAAAGCAAAGCAAACGACGCTTGACCAAACGCAACTGCCAACAAGGTCTTGGCTGCGATCGCTCTGGGATTTTTCTCGTCCACACACCATCATCGGCACAACGCTGAGCGTATTAGCCTTGGCTGCCATGGCCTTAGTGTCCGCAAAATCAGTTGCTTGGCCATCTTTTTCGATTGCATTGGGTCAAATTTTGGCGGCCCTGGTGCCTAGCCTTTGCGCCAATATCTATATTGTTGGCCTCAACCAACTAGAAGACATCGAGATTGACCGGATCAATAAACCTGATTTGCCCCTGGCCTCTGGTGCATTTTCGGTAGCGGAAGGCCGATGGATCGTCAGTGTCACGGCGTTGTTGGCACTGGTATTCGCGGGGTTGCAGGGGGCTGAGCTGTTTGGAACCGTGGTCTTGAGCATGGCGATCGGAACGGCCTATTCCTTACCCCCGCTCCGGCTGAAGCGGTTTCCGTTTTGGGCTGCGTTGTGCATTTTTGGCGTGCGCGGGGGGGTGGTAAATCTTGGTTTTTTTGCCCACTTCCGACAGTTGTGGGGAGACGCGAGTCTTCGCGTTTGGCAGGCTCCAGCGGAGGTTTGGGCCTTGACGGCGTTTGTGGTTTTGTTTGCGTTTGCGATCGCCATTTTCAAGGATATTCCTGATGCGAAGGGCGATCTCCAATTCCAAATCCGAACGCTGACGGTGCGCCTAGGCGCGCGCTTTGTGTTTAATCTCTCCCGTTGGGTTTTAACACTGTGTTACGGACTCTTAATCGGGCTCACGCTGACCGGTATTTTGGCGGTGCAGCCTTGGGTTTTAGTGGGTAGTCATTTGACTCTGGTGGGTTTGCTGTGGCGACAGAGTACTCAAGTCGATGTGGCTCAAAAACAGGAGATGAGTCGGTTTTATCAGTTTATTTGGCGGTTATTTTTTCTGGAATATTTACTGTTTCCGATCGCCTGTTGGATTCGTTGATACCTGGATTTACCACAGTAACCCGCTGAATTAGTCCACCTATCTACTCGTTCATTGTGCGATAGGTAGAGACCGCTGAGGGTGAAATGCGGTTGAGGTAACGGAAAATCCAATATTTGAAAACCGTATCTAGGATCACGGGGAAAGTCGCAATAAACAAAAAAATAAAATCGCGACTTTCGGGCAGACCAAGGTGGCGGGCCACGCCTTCGAGCAATACCTCCCAGCCATGGGGTGAGTGGAAGCCGACAAAGATATCTGTAAACAAGATAATGATAAATGCCTTGGCGCTGTCGCTGAGGCCATAGAGTACTTCGTCCATAAACGCTTTCAAAATCGTGATTTCTGGTTTGCTGACAAGTAAGATCACGATGAGGGCAACCACCGCCAACAAATCCGCAAACACGTTTTTTACTGAGTCCGCCCCACGCGCCTTAAATTCCTCAAAAATTTTTGCTGCCTGCTCCTCCAGGCGCTCCTCCAGAGCCTCAGCCCCCAGCGGTGGCATCTGATGGGTCAAAGCCTCAAATTCTAAGTGCTCTCGGTAGCGACCTAGGCGTTCGAGGGCTTCCTCCTCCAGATGTGAACTCAAGACCACTTCAGTGGGTTGATCCTGGCGAAGACGTTCCACAATTGGCCCGACCAAAAACGTTTTCGACAGGTGATGAGTCAACAGAGGCACAATCACTAAAACTAACAGAAACCGAACGGCGAGAGCCGTTTTTGCTCGCGAAACCTGAAAATCCCGTATCACCTCTTGCTCCGCGTCCGGATCGAGGTCGCGGCGTAGGCGATCGAAGGTGCCAAAAATTGAGCGAGGTACAAAGCTGGTCGTGGTGGCGCTAGCCCGGGTTCTTGGCTTGGGGGTTGCTCCAGATTGGGCTGACCCAGGTTTGGCTGTTCCAGGTTTGGCTGTTCCAGGTTTGGCTAATCCAGGCTCAGTGCTGAGCGACAGCAGAGGCGAGAGTTCCGTACGCGGGACAGTCATCGAACTGGATCGGGGAATCGAGGGGGGATCGTAGCGGGCGATCGCCTCATCGATTAGGCGCAGTTTTTCCAGCAACATTCCCGAACTGGTTTCGGGCTCCGTACGGCCATAGCTAGCCTCAAAACCCAGAGATCCGGGATCGGTCAGCCGCAAAAAGCCTTGACTGGCTCTAAACTCAGCCAAACGCACCCTGGCAACACGCAAATGTTGATTGACCTCATTGCGAAAATACTGATAGATACTGTCGCTGTAGTCCTTGATTCCGGGAGCGATGGTCTGGCCGTTGAAATGTTCATCCTCGATCGCCTTGATCTTCAAAATCTCGTCGTAGGCTTGCTCCAGCGCTCGATTGGGGGTGCGATTAACCCAGCGATTCAATCCGCGAAATGAACGTTGTAGGGAATCAAAAATTGACAGCATCATAGGATGGGGTAGTGCCTTAAGCGCAGCCTATCTTAGCTTAAGCCCCATGGCCTCAGATGAGTATTCAGACACCGAGTATCTTAAGATAATCGAGTATCCTAGGATCAGATGGCGTCCCCCGCTCCACAAGCTCTTGCATGAACGACCGCGCCTATTGGATTCAAGGGCCTGCCCAAAGCGGTAAGACCACCCGGCTGATGGCCCAGTTTCGGGACTGCATGAACCAAGCAGGCGACTTTGCTCCGAATCAGGGGCCAAATCTGCTAATTTTTGCAGCGACGGGCGACAACCGCATTGCCCTAGTCGATCGACTGACGGAGGCCACCGGCGGGCAATATCCGATTCAGTCCACAACACCCCTGGCCTTTTTTGAGTCTGAAGTTTCGCTGTTTTGGCCTCTGCTGCTGCAAAAACTTGACCTCAAGCCCCGCTTTCCCCTGCGGCTGCGCCCGGAAACGGAACAGGAATTAGCGACACGGCTGTGGCAACCGGAGCTGACCCAGGGGCCATTAAAGCAAGAGGGGGTTAGTGAATGGCGGTTGGTGCGGCGGGTGTTGGATTTGTATCTGCTCTCAGCATCGAGCGGGACGCCGGTCGAAAATGTTGGCGCGGTGCTCCAAGCTGGCATGGCCAAGGCGCTGGGCTCAGCAGAGCTGTGGGCGGCTATGGGTGAGGCCTTGGTGCGATGGCGGCGGTGGTGTTTAGAACGAGGGTTGCTTACCTATGGTCTACTTACAGAGTTGTATGGTCAAAATCTATTGCCCGATCTGCTCTATCGAACTCAGTTGCAGGGCCGATTCGACGGTATTTTAGTCGATGATTTGGATGAATATCCGGCGATCGTCTATCCCCTCTTCCGCCAGTTCCTCCCAGGCTCGGCCTCGACCCAGACTACCTCCCAGACTGCCTCCCAGGCTCCTCCCCTCGCCCTGTTCACCTACAACCCAAGTGGAGCCGTGCGCCTTGGCTTTGGCGCAGATCCTCAGATGCTGGCTCAACTCGCCCTGGACTGCACGGTTGAAACATTGCTGCCTTCCCCCGACCGGCTCGCCTACACCTATGGCGACACCATTGTGCAAATGGTGCGCGACGCGGGGGGAGAAGGGTCGTCTGCTGAGGTGGGTGGGCGACAAACCGCTGCTCAGGAAGTTGGATTCCGGCAGATTAGCACGGTGGCGCGATCGCAACTCCTCCGGGCCGTAGCCGAGGAAATTATCACCGGGGTCCAGTCCGGCCTGGTGCAGCCCCAGGAGATTGCGGTCGTGGGGCCGGGGGTGGATGCGATCGCTCGCTACACGCTGATGGAAATTCTGGGCAAACAAAACATTCGCCTCGAACCCCTCACCGAACAGCGACCGCTCTACAGTGCGCCGATGGTGCGTGCCCTGTTGACCTTGCTGGCGTTTGTCTATCCCGGCCTAGGTCACCTCCTCGACCCAGATCAGGTGGCAGAAATGCTGGTGGTTTTGAGTTTGGCAACATCCGGCACGGCAGGCGCGTCTACGGAGACCGTCCAGTCACAAACTACCCAGTCACAAACCGCCCAGCCGCGTATTGATCCGGTACGGGCAGGCCTGCTTGCGGATTACTGTTACGTCCCGGATCCAGATCATCCCAAGCTGTTGCCCATGCAATCTTTTCCCCGTTGGGATCGACTGGGCTATGCTGCCAGCACCGCCTATGGTCAGCTGTTGCACTGGCTCGAAACCCAGCGGCTACAGCAAGAGCAGCGGCTCACCCCAAGCCCCCTGGTGGTGTTGGATCGGGCGATTCAAACCTTTCTTTGGAACGGTAGCGCCCTCGCCTATGACCAACTGGCCGCGCTGCGAGAACTGTTAGAAGCGGCTCAGCACTACTGGGATGTTGAAGCCCGGCTCACCCCTGAGGAAGTGCGGATGCCTGCGGCCCAAGCAGACGATCCCAGTAATCCTCTCCCCAAACAGGCTGTCGAACGGTTTATTCTGCTATTGCGCGGCGGCACTGTCACCGCGAATCCCTACCCTGTCCAGCCCCTCGATCGCCAATCGCGATCAGTCGCCCTCGCAACTCTATTCCAATATCGCATTAACCGACCGGTTCACCGTTGGCAGTTTTGGTTAGATGCCGGTTCGCCGCTCTGGCTTACGAGCAGCGGCACGAATTTGTTCGGAGCCCATCTATTTACTCACAATGCCCTTGCCGATCTCGAAGCCGCTCAAACAGAGGGTAGCAGCCGTGCTCTCGAAATTGCGGAAGCGCGCCTAGAGAATGGTCTGCGGGATTTATTGAGCCATGCCACAGAACGGGTCTATGTTTGTGCTAGTGAGCTGGCGACCAATGGACAACCCCAGTTAGGACCGCTGTTGTCGATTCAGCTGTCGCCTCAGGTGTCGATTCAGCAGGCATCTGTTTCTTAGCGCGCCTGTTTTGAGAGTGCCTGTTTTGAGAGTGCCTGTTTTGAGAGTGCCTGTTTTGAGAGTGCCTGTTTTGAGAGCGCCTGTTAGCTCATCTGTGTTTAGGGCATCTGATTGGGGTCATAGGTGAGCAGTCGCTCAGCAATCTGGCGCTGAGCAAAGCGAGCCTGAACGACCAGCACCGCAAGACCATCGGGGTTGTTCTGACGAGCCTGTGACTCGATTTGGCTACAGAGTTGGGCGAGCTGCTTCGCGCCCATCAGCGCACTGCTAGATTTGAGTGTGTGGGCGGCAAATCGAATTTGGTCAAAGTCTAGGGTCGCGATCGCCCCTTCCAGCCGAGCAACCCGATCTTCTGCATCTTCCAAATAGGTCTGCCGTAATAGCACCAGACCTTCAGACAAGTCTGAGCTCACTGCCGTCAGGCTTTCGTGGAGCTGTTCGACATCCAGAATCTCACCCAGAGCGACTGTATTCTCTGCGGTCTGCATTGGATGAGCCATGATGGTTCCTATCGCGTTTTTAAGGAAAGAGATTGAAGCTTAAACTGGAAATAAAATTGGAAGAAAAACGGTAAATTCGACTGAAATCACACTAGAAATTGAACTTGAATAATCCAGATTCAAGCTAGGAAAGATTCAATCCAGGCAGATCCAGACGATTTCCCGAGTTGGCGTTTGAATGAATGATACAGCAGTCTCCCCCAGCCGCTTTGGCTTGGTACAATGCCTCATCCGCAAACCGAACCAGCAAGGATGGGGCAAGATCTTGGCGTGCCCACAATGTGGCCAGCCCCATGCTGATGCTGATTTGATTGCCATACTTGGCGTAGTCGTGCGTAATCCCTAAGTTTAGAATACCCTCACGAATCCGAGTCGCTACATGCAGGGCACCTGCAGTACTGGTGCTGGGCAAAATGATGGCAAATTCTTCGCCCCCGTAGCGCGCTGCTATGTCTCCGGCTCGGTGAATGTCCCGACCGATCACCTGGGCAACTGATTGGAGACAGCGATCGCCCGCTGGGTGACCATAATGATCGTTATAAGGTTTAAAACTATCCAGATCGCACATCAACAACGATAGGGGTGAATTTCCTCGAAAAGCCCGACGCCATTCTTCCGCCAGCGCCTGATCAAAGCGCCGCCGATTGGCCAGCTGCGTTAGGGGATCCGTCATGACCAATTGCTTAAGCTGCTGATTTGCCGCCTGAAGTTCTGCTTGCAACTGTGATTTTTCAAGTAATAGCCGAACCCTTCGCAACAATACAGGCCAGTGAATGGGCTTTGTGATGAAGTCAGTTGCTCCAGCATCAAAAGCACGATTGACCGACTTGGGATCTTCCAGCCCCGTGATCATCAATACTGGAATGTGGGCCGTGTCCGGCAAGCTCAGCATTTGCACGCAGCAGTCGAAACCATTCAACTCCGGCATCATGGCGTCTAGAAGTACCAGATCGGGCGGCGATCGGCGAAATTCATTCAAGCAAGCTTGACCGTTGGTTACTTCCGTAATCCGATAGCCTTCCTGCTCCAGAACGCTGCGCAGCATGAGCCTTGTCAGACGGTCATCATCAGCAATCAAGACCCGCCATGTTTTTGCAGCGGTCGGAGGTTCAGACATTCGCAGACAAAGTGCCCAAGGGCGTAGCAGTTCCCAGAGTTGTAGCTCTAGGGTGCCCGCGCAGCTTTTTCTCTGAACTCCTATTCTTCGAGTTGCCAGTGGGCTGTAATAATGCTTTCGTCTAAAATTCGCTTGGGTCGAACAATCACCACCAGTTGGCCGATAATCTCCTGAGTTGGTGGTTCTGAGAACCAGTTGAGGGCCAGTTCACCTGCTTTTTCCACAAAGAAATAGCCGTTTTCTGTCCAGGTCGTGGCTGCGCGATCGAGCACTAGCATTACCTTTTCCGTTATCCCTTCTGGCATGTTCGGCAAGACCTCAGAGTTGCAATACATTGCAAAGGGCTGAGCTGCGCGTAGAACCGCCTGCCAGCCAGGAAGCGCGACCCAGCTGACAGGCTGTTCGGCTCGGACGACGCGGAAGGCTCCGGTTTCAGTCCAGTTTGGAACGGCGTCCAGCTGCGCGAGGGAGAGGGGATAGGTACCTGCGACGGGGATGAGTCTGGGGAGCTGCTCTTCTTGTTCCAGGCGGTAGAGTGGCAAGAGCGGAGCCTTTTTGTCGGAGACGACAGTGAAGTCACTCAGTAGCTGTTGGAGCCGCTCTCGGGCGCTGTCGGATTGGGCGTGGCGAAGGCCCTGGGCGATCAGGCGCGATCGCTCCTGCAAGTCTCGCCGTGCCCGTGCCCGCTTCCAACAAAAATAGGCCACGGCGTCACCGGGGTCGTTCTCAAAGCCGGAGGGGAGGGTAGCCAGCCACTGCATTTCCCGAAAGTCCTTGGCCACGAGCCGAGCTTCGTCCATATCGAGGTTGCGATCGAGGCAATATTGGGCGGCCTTGAGACGATTACAATGATCCAACTGGCGCAACTCGTAGAGCACGTCGCTACCCCGTTGCTGATAGCACTCTAGGGTTGATTCGGGGGCATTTTCCTGGACGAGTGAATCGTAAACCTGGGCTCCCACGCTGACTTGGAGCTGATGGGTCGCTTCAAAGCCCGTTTCCTCAAAAATGCTCTGGGCCGTATAGCCCGACTTTTGCAATGCCTCACAAGCTCGCCCCCAAGCGATCCAGCCGCCCTGCTTGCGCCGCAGGCCCAGCATGAGCGCTTGGGCTTCTTCCTCGGTCACCTTTTCCACGGGCGGGAGAAAGGAGGGGCTTTTACTGGAGCCAGAGGACTGGGGCATTGCGGAAGAGTCGGACAGAGCAGGTTTGGTCATGAGGAAGTAACTGGGGCGAAGTAACTGGGGCGAAGTAACTGGGACGAAGTAACTGGGACTGGGAACAAGGAGCAGACAGGGCGAGGATAATCCATGCGACGCTGTGATGACCAGTATAGAGATGTGCTGGGCCTCGTGAGCGAGCAAGTCAAAGCAGGAGCGTGAAAACCATGGCACACACAAGATTATGGGGTGGCATTGAAGCGGGGGGAACCAAGATTAATTGCGCGATCGCCACCGCCTCTACAACATCTAGTAGATCCTCTCGCAGTCCATCTGGCCCCGCCCTACCCCAGATCCTCGCAGAAACTCGAATTGCGACGACAACCCCGGCTGAAACGATCGCGCAAATCGTCCATTTTTTTCAGGTGTATCAACAACGAGTTGGCCCGCTCGAAACCATTGGTCTGGCAAGCTTTGGGCCGGTTGATCTTCACCTTAGTTCCCCCACCTATGGCTACGTACTCGATACGCCCAAACCGGGCTGGCGACACATCGACCTGCTGGGTGGCCTGGGGCGATCGCTCCAACTCCCGATTGTCCTCGACACCGATGTCAACGCCGCCGCCCTTGGCGAGCACCGCTGGGGCGCAGCCCAGGGGCTCGACACGTTCCTGTATCTCACCGTGGGCACCGGCATCGGCGGCGGTGCCATGGTCAACGGCAAGCTGTTGCACGGCTTACTCCATCCCGAAATGGGCCATATTCTGCTGCGCCAGGACGTCAGCCAGGATCCGTTTCCCGGCGGTTGCCCCTTCCATGGCAACTGTTTGGAAGGCTTGGCCTCGGGAAGTGCGATCGCCGCTCGCTGGGGAAAACCCGCCGACCAGCTCCCCCCGGAACATCCGGCCTGGGCCTTGGAGGCGGAGTATTTGGCCCAGGCGATCGCCACGTTTACCTTCACCCTTTCGCCCGAGCGGATCATCCTGGGGGGCGGCATCATGCACCAGCAACACTTATTCCCTTTGGTTCACCGGCTGGCTCGGGCCAAACTGGAAACCTATTTGGCGGTGCCTCAGGTTCTAGAGCAGATCGATCGCTACATCGTGCCACCGCTGTTGGGGGATCAAGCTGGAATTTTGGGAGCGATCGCCCTGGCCCAGGAAGGATCTGGGGGTTAGGCTGAGGGTTAGGCGGCTTCTTTTTGAATTCTGCGGGTTCTCTGGTATTCCCCCAAACGACTTAGAATGAGCTCGGATTGATTGTGCCCCTAGCCTCTGACCTGACCGCCCTACCCCCGAGTTCTGCAATGCCGATCGCCGATCGCTTCCCCAAAAAACTCATGCTGCTCGGCTCTGGTGAACTGGGCAAAGAAGTGGTCATTGCAGCCCAGCGCCTCGGCCAGACGGTGATTGCGGTCGATCGCTACGCCAACGCCCCGGCCATGCAGGTCGCTGATGCCTTTGAAGTGATTTCTATGTTAGACGGGGACGCCCTAGAGGCCGTCGTCGCCAAGCACCAGCCAGACTACATCATCCCGGAGGTCGAAGCGATTCGCACCGAGAAGCTCATGCAGTTTGAGGCTCAGGGTATCACGGTCATTCCCACGGCGAAGGCGACGGACTATACGATGAACCGCGATCGCATCCGCGACCTCGCCCACCGGGAACTCGGCCTGCGCACCGCCCGCTACGCCTACGCTTCCAACCTAGCGGAATACCGGGCTGCCAGTGAGGCGATCGGCTTTCCCAACGTCGTCAAGCCGGTGATGTCGTCCTCGGGTAAGGGGCAGTCGGTGGTGCAGTCGAGGGCAGAGCTAGAGCAGGCCTGGGAGGGGGCGATCGCCGGTTCCCGAGGTGATACGCAACGGGTGATCGTCGAAGAATTTATTGCCTTTGAATTGGAGATTACCCTGCTGACCATCCGCCAGTGGGATGGAGCCACGCTGTTTTGCCCCGCGATTGGCCATCGCCAAGCACGGGGCGACTACCAGGAGTCCTGGCAACCCTGCCAGCTCAGCACCGAGCAGGAAACCCAGGCCCAGGCGATCGCCCGCAAGGTGACCGATGCCCTGGGGGGCGCGGGTCTGTTTGGGGTTGAATTTTTTATTACGGCGGACGAAGTGATCTTTTCAGAACTCTCGCCTCGTCCCCACGACACGGGCATGGTGACCCTGATTTCTCAAAACTTGAGCGAGTTTGAGCTGCATGTGCGGGCGGTATTGGGCCTGCCGATTCCCGCGATCGACCTACTCGGCCCGTCCGCCAGCAGTGTTATTTTAGCCACGGCGCAACTGGATGCGGTTGCCTACACCGGCCTCAGTGCAGCCCTGGCCGAGCCGGGTGTAGACCTACGCATTTTTGGCAAACCCGACTCCCGCCCCTACCGCCGCATGGGCGTGGCGCTTGCAAGAGGCGTAACGGAAGCAGAAGCGCGTCAAAAAGCCACTGCTGCCGCTGCACAGATCTCCGTAGTAGAAGCCGCAACCTCAGCGACGGCTTAAGCGATGATGGCTAAGACCCAGATGAGTAGTCCCAACCCCCACACATCATGTAAGACTTGTTCATCCCCCAGAACTGCTCTGCATAGACCTTTGCGCCCGGAAACAGACGCATCAGCTGACGTTTACTGAGCAGTTGGACGCTGAGGGCTTGTTGCTTTGCCGCTGTCGGATCAGCGGTTTGAGGTCGCCAGCCCAGGTTAAAGTTGCGAATCAAAAGCGTTTTGACCCAGAGGGGAAAGAACTGAAACAGGGGAAATAAAAAGTGAGGTTCAACCGGGAAAAAGCGATTGGGCGTTTGTAGAAAATAGCGCTGCCCAACGCGACGAACCTCTTCGGCCATCCGGGTTTGATCTTCAAAGCTACCCACGTGCTCAATCACAGAATTTGAGAAAACAATATCAAATTCCTGATCTTGGTATTGCGGCATCGAGCGGGCATCGCCACAGATCGTCTGAATGTGGGGATAGTGAGAGGAAACCGGCTCGGTATTGAGGATTGTGATTTGAACTTGGCTGCTGTCGTATTGGGTAAAACCGGTGCGCTCCCAGGTCGTTGGACGCCCACCCACGTCTAAAATTTTAATGGGTCGCGTTTGGGTCTTAAGCAGGGATTCAAATAGACTACGAAAGAGTTCAAATCTCTTTTTGCGCATTTCCGTAGAGAGGGAAGATCCATTTTTCTCGTCTACCCATCGTGTCAAAACCTGAGTTGCCATAAAAAGTTACCAGCCAGTGTTAACTGCTTTGTGAGTCGCTTGGTAGGGATGCAGGAATCTTAACTTTCTGAACTCAAGTATCAGTGTATATGCGTAAATGCTCACCCACTACAACTTTGTCGTATTTCTACGGCTTCTTGATAGTTACTTTATTCGCCCGCAAGGTTTGAAGGCAGAGGTGTCGTTGTCTTGTGAAGATGGCTTTAAGGGCCTCAGGATTTGAATGCGACCATACTTGGAGTCTGGCTTGTTTTTGGATACCTCGCGCGTGCCAAGAGTTCGGCTTCAGTCGGCAATCTCAGCTTTGAGGCTAACTTTAAGGACTCAAGTATTTTAATCAAGCTAAAGGTGGGGTCTGGCAGATAGACAATTTTTCCAGCTTGGATGGTGATGCCATGACGACTAGATGCTTGAAAGGCGTGATGGAGATTGTGCCAACCTTCGCCCATATTCAGCAGTGCCACCAATCGATTATTTCGACTTTGATCATCGGTTAGAAACGGTTGATCACCCACCAAATGGCTGAGGGAGTTGACGGTTTGAACGGCATGGAAAGAAGGGTGGTGCTGAGAAAAAAAGCTCCGAGATATTCAAGACCACCCACAGAGTAGGAGATTATACCCAGCGCAACTAAAGGGATGAAGTGTAGACGGTCAATGATTTTCAAGACGCGATCGCTCTCCACATCCGCTGGTAGCTTGGCGGGAAAAAACCGAGGCGATAGCAACCATCCCCCTTGAGACCAATAGAAGCCCCGGAGTCCCTGCGCCGGAGTATAGGGAGAATGGGGATCAAGCTCTCGCTCCACATGTTGATGATGGGTCAGGTGGTGTGCCTTCCACCAGCTCGGCCCCATTTGTCCTGCGGCAGCCGCCACAAAGCTGCCGACCCACAGCACAAGGGCAGATGCCTGATAGCTTTTGTGGGTCAGGAGCCGATGATAAACCGTACTCGTGGCTAGCGAACGCGTAACGTATAACAGGATGACCCAAGCAACAGAACCCCAGGACAAGCCGGTGATGAAGACCAGTAGAGACCCGATATGGCTGACGATAATCAGTACTGGCCCCATGAGGTAGGAAAGAGCTATGAGTGAGGAGTATGTTCTCATTCTCTTTTCATCATGTTCTGTCATCATGTTTTGTCAGCAGACTCTGAAAGGGTAATTGCGCCCTTAAGTCTAACGTGGATTGAACGAGCGGTGATGATCCCCAAGAGATGTCTAAGCACCAAGCTTCAGCGCCAAGCTGGCGTTGAGTTATGCTCGAGTCTGGCAAAGGAGAGGCGATCGCTAGAACGTCCCACCGCTAGGCATGACGATGATTTCTTCAACGACGGATCCGGCGGGCATTTGCACCAGGTTCACGATCGCCTGGGCCACGGCCTCTGGGGTGAGCATCGCCGTTCGATCGAAATCTGCGTCCACGGTTTCAGTATCCCATAGCTCCGTATTCACCGAACCAGGCGAGACAACACTTACTTGAATAGGACTTTCTTCCAGGGCCAACACTTTGGACAACGAGAGTAGGGCGGCTTTGCTGGCACAATAGGCTCCCCAGTTAGGAAAGTTTTGATGGGCCGCGATCGACGCAATGTTAATGATTTTGCCGAAGCCCTGGGCCCGCATCTGCGGCAGCACCGCTTGGATGCACTGGAAGGCACTAATGACGTTGAGATTGAACAAGGTTTGCCAGTCGGCGAGGGGCATGTCGGCGAGGTTGCCGGTGTAGCCGATGCCAGCGCTATTGATCAACAGCTGAATGGGGAAGAGCTGGGCGATCGCCCCTTCAACGTAGGCCGAATATTCTCCAGATCGAGCAGGTCAAGCGCAAGGGGTGTCGCCTCAACGCCCAGGGCTTGCACCTCAGCGGCAACTTGATCGAGTTTGTCCTGAGAGCGAGCGAGCAAGAGCAGGTTGTAGCCGGATTGGGCGAGGGCGATCGCGGTTGCCCGACCAATACCGCTGCTGGCTCCAGTAATCAAGGCACGGGGGGAGGCGGAAGTCATAACATTTAGACCTCAACAAACATGCCGATTTTTCGGAATTTTTGATATCGATGCTCGCGCAACTCTTCGCAAGAAAGCTGACTCAATTGATCAATATTTTCCAGTAGTGCCTGCTTAAGTGTTTCTGCGGCTTGCAGCGGGGCACGATGGGCTCCCCCCAGGGGCTCGGCTAAGGTTTGGTCTAAAATCCCGAGCTGAGTCAGATCCTGGGCCGTAATCTTGAGTGCTTCGGCGGCTTGTCCTGCCTTACCTGCATCTTTCCACAAAATTGCCGCACAGGCCTCTGGGCTGGCGACGGTATAAACCGAATGCTCAAACATCATCAGGCGATCGCCCACGCCAATCCCCAAGGCACCGCCGGATCCCCCTTCACCAATCACGGTGCAAATAATCGGGACGTCCAAGCTGAACATTTCTCGCAGATTGTAGGCGATCGCTTCTCCTTGGCCCTGTTCTTCAGCCTTCACGCCCGCGTAGGCTCCAGGGGTGTCGATAAAGGTCACGATGGGCATACCAAACCGATTGGCGTGTTCCATCAGGCGCATGGCTTTGCGGTAACCGCCGGGCGAGGCCATGCCAAAGTTACGAGCGACGTTGTCCTTGGTGTCGCGGCCCTTTTGGTGGCCCAGCATGACCATGGCACGTCCGCCGACTCGGGCAACGCCGCCCACCAAGGCGAGGTCGTCAGAACCTCGGCGATCGCCATGCATCTCAATCCACTCGTCGCTCATGGTCTGGATATAGTCGAGCGTGCTGGGGCGGCGAGGATGGCGAGCCACCTGGATGCGTTGGGCCGGGGAGAGGCTGCTAAAAATTTCCTGGCGCAGCTGGGCTGCACGGGCCTCAAGCTGTTCGATTTGGCCGCTAACATCCACGTCGCTATCTTCTGCTAGGGAGCGAATCTGGTCGATCCGACCCTCGAGCTCTGAGAGGGGCTTTTCAAAGTCCAGCAGGACGGGCTTGCGCTCGGTGGTGGTCATGGGCGCGGGGTCTCCTGTATCAATCCAGTAGGGCCTCAGTGGGGCCTCAATCGAATGCTTGGGGCCGTTGCTCATCCTATCATTCGTTTAGCTCTAGTTGGCCCAAACCGTCAGCTCAAGTGTTAGGTCAGTCGGTCAACTCGAACCAGCACCTCACCCCGCCCCAAGCGAACCCGCAGGGTTTCTCAGAATCCCGCAAATGCAACAACGTCATCAGAGTTTGCGCATCTCCTTGTTCAGCATCTAGGTTCGGATTGCAAAGAACCACCACTTGGTTATACTTCGTGAGGTGGAGGTTTTCCAATACTCCTCGATCCGTCGTATCCCCCTGAAGATACTGAAGATAGAGTACAGCTTGCTGGTGGAGATCGAGAGACTCCTGGGATAACGCGTAAAGCTGCGAACCCCATCTGCTGGAGGTCATGGTACTCACTAAAGGAAAAACTGTGGCGACTATCGAGCCAACCAAAGTCAGCGATACCCCGCGCTTGAGCCCGTCAAATCGTGATCATCTTTCTGCATCGAGAGTGGAACCTTCGTTGGGCTCGTTCCAAAGCCCTTATTTCAGAACAAGCAGTCGATCGCTTGGCCCAGGCGTTCGCTACTCTGGAAAGACAGCAAGCTGTGACAACGGCGATCGCTCCCCATGACCTTGCCCAACACCCCGCCCCACAAATGGCAGTTTGTCGCAACCGCTCTGGCCGAGCGCGATCGCACCCACCGCCGCCGCACCCTGTCCGTGCTCATGCCCGTTGACGCCATCCACGTTCGCAAAGGCACGGGCGACCGCCTCCTGATCAACTTCAGTGCCAACGACTACCTTGGCCTGTCCAAACATCCCCAAGTGATCGCCCAGGCGATCGACTATACCCAACGCTACGGCACCGGAGCCACCGCTTCGCGCTTGGTGGCAGGCAGTTTTGACATTCATCGCAACCTCGAACACCAGCTCGCCCAGGCCCTCGGAACTGAAGCCGCCCTGCTGTTTGGCACCGGCTTTCAGGCCAACGCGACGGTTTTACCCGTCTTGCTCGACAAAGATGCCTTGGTGCTGTGCGATCGCCTCGTCCATAACAGCCTGCTCCAGGGCATCCGGGCCAGCGGCGCGCGCTTTGTTCGCTATGCCCACAATGATTTAAACGCTCTCGAATTTCAGTTGCAAAAGCATCAAAACAAGACCTATAGTCGAGTGATGATTGTCAGTGAAACGGTGTTTAGCATGGATGGCGATCGCAGTGATGTACCCGCCTTGGTGGAATTGAGCGATCGTTACGGTGCAATTCTCTACCTCGATGACGCCCATGCCTTCGGGGTTTTGGGGCCAGAGGGCATGGGATTAGCCGCGAACATGCCGGGAGTAGACATCATCGTCGGGACGTTTGGCAAAGCCTGTGGGGCCTCGGGGGCGTTTGTGGCCTGCTCGGAAGCGGTGCGAGATCATTTGATTAATTTTTGCGCAGGTGTTATTTATACAACTGCATTGTCTCCTGGGGTGGTCGGGGCTGTAGAGGCGGCGATCGTCCTCTTTCCCAGCCTGGAGGCCGAGCGACAGCATTTACTGGGAGAATCAGAGTGGTTGCGATTACAACTAAATCAACTGAATTACAGCACAGCAGGTTCGGCTTCACAAATCGTTCCGGCGATCGTTGGCCCGGAAGATAAAACGTTAGCACTGGCTGCATGGCTCGAAACCCAGGGTTGCTTGGCCACGGCCATTCGTCCGCCCACAGTTGCCACCGGGACTTCGCGGATTCGGCTGGCGCTGTCTTGCCAGCATGGGCGATCGCACCTCACGCAGCTTGTGACAGCGATCGAAGTCTGGGATTATCCGTCGGGATCAACAGGCCTTAACTGACCATCCAAACCAGTTGGGCGAGCAATGCCTCGATGGGGTTGAGTGAATAGTCGGTCAGATCGAGCGTGACGAGGGTGTCTTCTAGCTTGAGAAAGCGCCAGAGCAACCCATTGCTGATACAACCATAGGCATTGCCTTCAATCTGTTTCGATCGGTTAAAGCGCTGGGCCGCGACCATCTCGGCCACGCATTGACCATAGCCACTAGCAATATCGGCTTTTTTGCCTCTACCAGCATGACCGCCGGGGCTTGGGGAATCAGAATACTAGTCGAGCGGCAGAGGAGGAAATCGACGATGCCATTGAGGCCGATTGTGGCATCAAATGAAAACTCTCGGCCTGAGAATAGCGTCACTTGATCGTGGAGTAGTTCGCGCACTTCGAGGAGAATGGGGTAGATAATGCCTTCAGAGCGGGCTTTCTCGCTGGCGGCGGAGACGATCGGAATACTGCGTTTGAGGAAGGTGGTCAGCATCACCGAGGGGGTAACGGGTCGGAGATCTGCGGGAAAAAAGCAGGCTTCGAGAATGCTGAGGTTGAAGGCATCAATCGATTGTTCTAGGGTCTCAAACTGGCTGTAGGACATGTCGGATACCTAGGGTTATTGCCGGTCATCATGGGTTGCCGTTGCCTGATTGTAACGCTGGGCTAAGACTTAGAATAGAAGCAGCCCATTCCCAGAGAACCGCTACAAATGCGCGAGACAGGTGTGTCACCCACAACACGTTCGATCGCCGAAGCGATTGCTGGGGAAGCTTGCGAAGCAATCGCCTATCATGGCTGGGGGTACGATCGCCACTTTTGGCAGCCCTGGGAAACCCTGCTGGCTCAACAACATATTGTGCTGAAGTGCTTCGATCGCGGCTACTTTGGATCGCCGGTGCAGCCGACGTTTAGCCATTCAACCGGTCGCAGGCTGATCTTGGCCCATTCCTACGGTCTCCACCTTTGCCCGCCTGAGCTACTGCAGGCGGCAGATGCAGTGGTTGTATTTGCAAGTTTTGTGCAATTTCATCCCCAGGAAGCACGGGCGCGACGGCGATCGCAGCGCATCCTCCAGCGGATGATCGACCAATGTCGTCTTGACCCTGAGTCGGTGCTGCGGGCCTTTTGGGAAACGTGTGGCCATGGTCTAAAGTTACGCGAACAGGCGATAGGCGAACAGACGATATGTGAACAGACGATATGTGAACAGACGACACCTCTCCTGGTGGATGATTTAGTCGCGTTGGGGCGATCGCAGATGAACTTAGAGGATTGGATGCGATCGCCCCAGAATTCGCCCTTGATCATCCTTATCCAAGGCAATCAAGACCACATCGTCCCCTCCAGTCGCGCCCCTGATCTACTGGAGTTTTGGGCCAACCCCAACGCAACGCTGATCCAGATGGACGGCCCCCATGCCCTGCCCGTCACCCAGTCACAACACTGTTGGGATGCTTGCTGGGCGCTGTTGCAGCCCGTGATCAAACCTGCATTCCAACCTGAGTTCCAACCTACGATTAAACCTGGGGTGATACCTGCACCGCCATCGATCATCATTGCCCAGGCCTTTGGCCAAGCTGCCGACACTTACGATCGCCATGGAACAGCCCAATGTGCTTGTGCCGATCATCTTTTAGCGTTCGTCCCGACGGGATTTCTGGATCATCTTCCCCCCGGCCCAGTGCTGGAATTTGGCTGTGGAACCGGCTTTTTGACCCAGGGCCTGATCGCGCGCTTGGGGGCACTCGCAGCCTCGAAATTACCGACTTGTCTGCCACGATGCTGGCCCGCTGCCAGGAACAGGTTGCAGCCCTCTCGATCGCGGCCCCGCTTCACCCTTTGCCTCACCCCCAGCCCCAATCGCCGCAGTTCTACACCCTAGATGCCGAGGCCATCCCGACCACCGCTGGCCCCTACGCCCTAATCACCAGCAACTTTGCACTGCAATGGTTCCAGACGCCCGAGGCTAGCGTACTGCGTCTGTTGCGATCGCTCCTCCCTGGCGGCTGGCTGCTGCTCTCATTTCCAAGTAATCGCAGTTTTCCCCAGTGGCGATCGCTGTGTGCGCAGTTGGGCTTGCCCCGTCCTGGGAATGCGCTGCCGGAGCCGGAGCCGCTGATCGAAGCGTTGCGATCGCGATCGCGCCAGTGCTTGGTTCAAGAGCATTGCCTGCCGCTGCAGTTCGAGTGCGCGCTAGACTTTTTGAAGCATTTTAGGGCGATCGGTGCTGCGACTCGTTTGGCGGGCGCTCGCCCCAACCCCGCCCAGCTTCGCCAGCTGATCACCACCTGGGATCGCCAAAGCCCCAACGGCATCACCGTGGACTACCATGCCATTTGTCTCGCTGTGCAGAAGTAAGAGAACACTATGAGCGCCATTCCCTGGCCCCCAGCCTTCTTCATCACCGGCACCGACACCGATGTCGGCAAAAGTGTGGTGTCGGCAATTCTGACCTTGGACTTGGGGGCTACCTACTGGAAACCGATCCAAGCTGGACTCAAGCCTTATACCGATACCGAATTTGTCCACCAGGTGACGGGGCTAGACCACTCCCATTTTTTCCCCGAGCGGTTTCGATTGACCCAACCCCTGTCTCCCCATACAGCGGCGGCGATCGACGGGATCGAGATCCAGCTCAGCGATTTCAGCTTACCGACTCGACCCCTGGCTCCAGGCTCTGATCGATCCGCAGATCCATCCGCTCCATCCGCTCCATCCGGGGCGATCGCCACCACGCTCTACAAACCTCACTTAATCGTCGAAGGGGCTGGTGGGTTGCGGGTGCCGATCAACCCAGAGCAATACATGACCGACCTGATTCAACACCTCGGTTTGCCAGTGCTTCTGGTCGCCCGTAGCGGCTTGGGAACCATCAATCACACCATTTTGTCGATCGAATGCCTGCGCCACCGCGGCATCCCGCTGCTGGGGGTGGTGCTCAATGGCCCCCGTAATGAGGGGAATCGGCGGGCGATCGCCCACTACGGTAAGACTTCCATCCTGGCAGAGATTGAACCGCTGAGTTCCCTGAATCCCACGACCTTGCAGGCGGCATGGCAAAGCTTCGACTGAGCCTTTCAAGCCATCAATGTGGAGCAAAACGCCTCGATTATGACAGAGCAAGGGACAACGCGAGGAGTCACCCAACTCAAAACTTCTCCATAGAAACGCTGAGACGTAGTAAAAGTGACAGAAACCCCCCAAATTCTCACGTCAACTTCTAGCCCATCCATCCTGAGAGTTCGAGATTACCTGCGAAGAAGTAATCACTTCGAGATCCACTGGGGCAGCACCCTAAGTTCCGCCCGCATGAGTGACTAAAAGAACTCTGCAAAAGAATAAATAACGATTAGGGTAGTTCATGATGCGGGTACGGGATAATTTTCCCATCCTGATCAGGGGGCCACCCACGAAGTGACACGGGGCCGACTGCCATCTTCACAGATTTCGGATCCGTTGATGACACTGTACTTAAATTTCTGCCTGTGGCCACTTTGCTCGACCGTCCCTCTTCTAGTCACCGTCCCCTGGATGGTCTACCCATGAGCGACTTTGCGACCCATCACGCGTCTTCTCATAATCAGCAGGTTTACCAGCGCCTCAAGTTGTCTCTGAGTCTGGATTTGCGGCGTCAGCTCTTCGTGGCCATTTGTGATGATCTCAACCTTCGCAATCGCTTGGCGGGTCAGCTTCACCGTGAGCTGGCGAAGGCTGCTGCCGGGAATGGCGCGGCCCATGCCATGACGAATGGCGCGGCCCATAGCCCAGAGCTGTTCCAGGTTGATTGGCTGGGCCAAGCTCCGAAGGATCGCCTCGTTAGCCTCAAGTTGGATTTGGGCGATCCCAACCCGATCGCCCAGGTGTCTCATTGGCTGCGCAAGCAGACGAATCCGGAGGTGCGATTGCAGATGCCCTCCTTCCAAATTTTGGGTATTGAACAACTCACCCGCCAACCAGCAGCCGTACAGCGACTGTTTCTCAGCTATTTGCGCACCCTCGAGCGACATCTGCCCGCCCTTGATTCGGGCTTAGTGCTCTGGGTGACCCAGCCTTGGTATCACAACATCCGTCAGTCTGCGCCGGAGTGTTGGCAGTGGTGCAGTGGCGCGTTTGAATTTGTCAGTGAACCGCTGCCTTTGTTCAGCAACGAGGATATCCCCCAGGGCAGCGGCATTGAAACGAGCTTGCCAGACGGTCACAGGCCAGACGGTCACAGGCTAGACGGTCGCGTTCCCGTCAGCCCCACCCAGCGCTCAACGGCTCACTCTACGACCGTCGCGGTGGAACAAGCGGTCGCCACTGTCGAGCGCCTAGGCCAAACTCCAGTCCCTCCAGCTTCAGCCGCTCAACAGAATGCTTCAAGTCCAGCTCAACCGACCGCAAAACCCGCACCTGGCCAGTCGGTAACGGTCAGGCCAACATCGTCCAAGTCCATTGGTTTGGTGCAGGATAATAGTCTCTCCCAGAGTCCTGCAGCACGAGGGCAAGATTCGTCCCCGACAAGCTCGCAGGGCGATCGCCCTGCAACCCACGCGCACAAGCAGACGACAACCCCGCCTCCCCCTCCAGCCAACCCCGAAGCCGATCAGCAAGAAGCCCAGCTCTTGGCGACCATCGAAACCCTGCGCAGTCAGGGCAGTTCCTCCGAGGCCCTGGCCCTGGCCTACCTGGAGCTAGGCCGCTTCTATCGCCAGCGCATGGAACGGGGTGACACCTTCCAGGATTTTACTCGCTACGCCATCGTCGCCTACGAGCAGGTGCTGGAGTGGCTCTGCTTCAATGATCCGGGCGCGGAAACCCCCAATATTTCCTGGCCTGACACCCTGAATGATTTGGGTACGCTTTATTGGATGGCCTCGCGGCAGCCCGAGTCACCGGAGCAGGGTCAGTCCTATTTGCGACTGGCAATTCAGACCTATCGCCTCGGTCTCAAGAACACCGATCCCGATCGCCAGTCTCGCTCCTACGCAATGCTGCAAAACAATCTCGGCACAGTTCACAGCGACCAGGCCCATCAGCAGGATGCGATCGAGAACTTGCAGCAGGCGATCGCTGCCTACCAAGAAGCACTACGCTTCCGCCAGCCAGAGGCCTCACCGCAAAAATATGCGTCCACCCAAAACAATTTGGGGACGGCCCATTGGCATCTGGCCCAACACGAAAATCCGGCAGAGCACTTGAGTTGTGCGATCGCCGCCTATTCCGAAGCCGCTCAACATTATTCCCCCGAGGAGCAACCCGACAGCTACGCCATGATCCAGAACAACCTGGGCACGGCCTACTGGAACCTGGTCCAACATACCCCGGCCGCAGCCCATCCGACCGAGGGCAGCGATCAGAACGAGTGGGCTGAGTTTGAGCCCCAGGATTGGCTCCTGTTGGCCGTGAATGCCTACAACAATGCGCTGCGCTTCCGCACGATTCAGACCGCGCCGAGCAGCTACGCCGCCACCCAAAACAACTTGGGCACGGCCTACTGGCAGCTCGCCAACCAAGCCCAGGGAAATCCGGCAGCAGCCCGAGAGTACCTCCAGCTGAGCATTTGCGCCTACGAGGCAGCTCTAACGGCGGCCCGGTTTCTGGAGGAGCAGGGTCAGGTTGGCCTGCTGAATTTTGACCTCTCCTCAACCCACAGCAACTTGGGCTTGGTTCATTTTCAACTCGCAACAGATTACAGCGACCAAATCGAAACCGAGAGCCAAGAGGAACACCTCGACCTAGCCCTTTTGCACCACGTGCAGGCCCTGGGCGGTTGGCAACACAAGCCAGAGCTGCAGGAAGCCGCGATGGAAGTGCTGACACAAACGATCCGGAAATACTACGAAATCTGGGGAAGCTCCGGCCAAAATCGAGCCCTGGCACAAGTTCCCGGCGCGTTGCTCCCCCAGCTTCTCCCCAAACTATAAGGCCCAAACCGTAGGGACGAAGCACCGTTTGTCCGGCTGTCAGGAGAGGCTGCCGAACCCTAGGAAACAGGCCTATGCGGCAGCCGCAAGTGCCCCTGCGCCAGCCGCGCGGTGCCATAGGCAGCCTGGGTTTGCATGGCAGGGCCAACCGGTACGCCCAAATGCCGCTGACGAATCTGACTCCAGGCTGAGTTTTGGGCTCCACCGCCCGCAGTCACGACTTGGCTCAGGGGTGTGCTGCCTAAGGCTTGCAAGCGCTGGTAGCCCTCGGCTTCGATGCGGGCCATACTCTCCAAGAGGCCGTGCAAAAAATCTACATCCGAGGCGGGGCGGGGCTGAAGCTGGGGCGATCGCCCCGGATCGGCCCAGGGAAACCGCTCACCCGGCTTGAGCAGCGGGTAGTAGTGCAGAGGAGAGGCGATCGCCGGGTCAATTTGCCCGCTCAGACGCCGCAGTTCCTCGTCCTCCCAAAACGTCTTTAACACCGCTCCCCCCGTATTCGACGCGCCCCCCACCAACCACAGGTCACCCCAACGATGGCTGTACACGCCCGACATGACATCATCGACACGGGTTTTGCTCAAAAGCTTCAGCACCAGCGTTGAGCCCAGGGAGGTGACAGCATCGCCCGGTTGATCCACGCCGCTAGCCAAGAAGGCTGCAATGCTATCGGTGGTTCCGGCGCAGACAACACAGCGGGGGCTCAGACCAAATTGCTGGGCGATCGCCCCTCGCACGGCTCCAATCACCTGACCGGGAGCAATCACCTGGGGCAAGAGCGATCGCAGCTCTGTCTCCCACAGCCACTGGGGATAGGCCAGCGCCCCAGGGTCATAACCCAGCTTTAGCGCATTGTGATAGTCCGAAATTCCCACCTGGCCGTGGAGCAAACCGGCCAGCCAGTCCGCTTGGTGCAGCAGTTTCCAGCCGGGTGGAATGCCGCGATCGCTCCAGCCCAAGGCCTGTTGCCACCACAGTAGTTTGCTCAGACTGGAGCTGGGACTGAGGACGGTATGATTCGGGGGAGCGATCGCCCGGATTTGCTGGGCCACCGTTTGGGCGTGAGCGTCCTGGGCAGAATCGCCTTGGGCAGAATCGTCTTGGGCGCGAGCATCGTTGTAGAGAAGCGGCTCGGTTTGCGGTGTCCCCTGGGCATCGCACAACAAAACCGTGCCCGAAGTACCGTTGATGGCGATCGCCTCCAGTCCCTGGGCCAGCGATCGCGGCACGCTGCCCAGCAATTCCCAAAGAATATCCTGCCAAAGCACCGCCAATGGGCCACTGTGGTCCAACGGGATGTGGTGCTCAAAACAACATGGCACCCCCGGCGTCTCGGGCAATCGCCCGAGCACCAGAGGTGCCAAAATCAATCCCTAAACCCGCCAAGCGGCCTAGGAAACAGCCGCAGTGGCAGCCAATGCAGCCTTGAGCGCATCGACCTTATCGATCGCTTCCCAGGGCAAATCCAGATCCGTACGGCCAAAGTGACCGTAGGCTGCCGTGTCCTGGAAGAAGCGACCATTGCGCTCTGCAGGCAAGTTGCGTAGACGGAAGGTTTGGATAATGCCCGCCGGACGCAATTCAAAGGTTTTCTGCACAGCCTCGAGCAGCGCCTCATCGGAAACCTTGCCCGTGCCAAAGGTCTCGACAAAGATGCTGGTGGGATGGGCCACACCAATGGCATAGCTCAACTGCACTTCGCACTTGTCGGCCAAGCCAGCCGCAACGATGTTTTTGGCCACATGACGGCAGGCATAGGCAGCACTCCGATCTACCTTGGTGGGATCCTTGCCAGAGAAAGCACCGCCACCGTGGCGGGAGTAACCGCCGTAGGTATCGACGATGATTTTGCGTCCGGTCAAGCCTGCGTCGCCCTGGGGGCCACCGACCACGAATTTGCCCGTGGGATTGACCAAAAACTTGGTGTTCTCATCGGGCTTGATGGCCAGATCCGAGAAGACCGGCTGCACCACTTGCTCCCAGAGATCGGCTTGGATGCGATCGCGCACCGCTTTCTCCTCGGAAATATCGCCGATGCTGGGGGCGTGTTGGGTGGAGATCAAGATCGTGTCCACGGCGACGGGTTTGTCGTCTTCGTAGGCGATCGTCACCTGGGTCTTCCCATCGGGACGCAAATAGATCAGCTCACCGGTCTTACGCACGGCGGCGAGGCGGCGCGAAATGCGGTGGGCCAAGCTAATGGGCAGTGGCATCAGCTCGGGGGTTTCGTTGCAGGCAAAGCCAAACATAATCCCCTGGTCGCCCGCACCCGTGGCATCCAGCTCGTCCTCGGACAGCTCGCGCTGCTCGAGGGCACTGTCTACGCCTTGGGCAATGTCCGCCGACTGTTCATCTAGGGCCACCAGCACAGAACAGCTATTGGCCGCAAAGCCGCCGTCTGCACCGACGTAACCAATTTCCGTAATTTTCTTGCGAGCAAGTTCAATAAAATTAACCTGGGCTTTAGAAGTAATTTCCCCGGTAATCAGAACCAGGCCAGTGTTAACCACCACTTCGGCAGCGACGCGGCTAGCGGGGTCTTGCTCTAGCAGGGCATCCAGGATGGTATCTGAGATTTGGTCACAGATTTTATCGGGATGTCCCTCGGTTACGGACTCCGAGGTGAAATAGTACTTACGACTCAAGGATCAACCCTCCTTATGATCAAAATAAGCGCTTACAAAACAAAAGCGCATGTTTAGGCCTATTCACAGGCGCATGCAATCGTACGTCGATTTCAACCGTAGGTTGATAGAACGCCTGCAACCGTGGACGACCTTTAGATTAAGTCTAAGGCTAGGAAGTATTTTAGAGAGGTTTTGGCCTTTATCACGATCTTCTTCGCAGATCTACGGAAGCTTTACGGCAGGTTGGGTTCGTTGTGAGTCCAGTGTGAAGGGTGTAGAGTTCTGAATCTATCTGGACTGGGGTGCAGAGGGTGAAGGTGCTGCGTGCTTTTGGAATCAGGTTGGGCTGGGTAATTTTGACGGCGGGGCCGGGGTTGGGACAAAGTATTACGTTGGATGGAACGTTGGGGCCGACGAGACCGGGTGGGGGGGGAACGGTTTCTTCGATTGATGGATTGCTGTTTACGGACAGTACGGCGATGAATTTGTTTTGATTAATCCCAGTGGGATTGTGTTGGGGCCGAATGCTCGGTTGGATGTTGGTGGAACAACTCGAGGAGATTTTACGGCGACGACTTTGGATGCGATCGTTTGGCCGGATCGGAGTCGGTTTGATGCGGTGAATCCGGGGGGAGTGGCTCCGTTGTTGCGGATTGTGGGGAATTCGAGTGGATTTTTGGCGAGTCAGCGGCAGATTACGGTGGATCGGAGTCAGTTGCGGGTGCCTAACACGCAGGATTTGTGATTGTTGTTGGGATGTGTTGATGTCGGAGTGCTCAGCGAAGCCGCTGCCGATCGCCTGAGCGCCAACCCCACCGACGACTTCCCCCTCGACTACAACCCCGACGCCATTACCGCAATCTATCGCCTCACCGGCGGCCAACCCTACCTCATCCAACTGATCTGCCACAGTCTTATCAGCCGCTTCAACCGCCAACGCTTTGAAGAAGGACGAGAAATTGAACCCCGTTTAACCCTCACCGACGTCGAAACCATCGTCACCCGCCCCGACTTCTTCCGCGGCGGCAACGCCTACTTCAGCGGCGTCTGGAGCCAATGCCAAGAAGAACACGCTGACGAACAAACCGCCATCCTCCGAGCCCTGAGCCCACATCCCAACGGCCTCAGCGCCGCCGAACTCATGCAGACTAGCCCAGACAGCAGCCGAACGTTGGAGGTGATCGCCCTCCTAGAAAAACATGATGTGATTCACCACTCCCAAGACCGCTACCGCTTCGTCGTCGAACTGATGCGTCGCTGGGTCGCGTAGTAGGGGACGGTATCCCCGATCCTCAGACGCCTGGGGACTGTCGCAATTTCCAAAACAGCGCCGAAACCAGATTGGCCGTGACGTGTGTAGCCACCGGCACTAACAAATTGCCGGTCAGAAGCGCGATCGCCCCCAGAAAAATTCCCACCAGCGTCGCCCAAACCGCGTAGGGCCACTGGCTGCGGCCACTCATATGCAAAACACCAAAGCTGGCACCCGAGAGCAAAACCGCGATCGCCCCACTCCCAAAACTCGGCAACATCACCCCCCGAAACAGCAGCTCTTCGCTGAGGCCCGGCAGCAGACCCAGCCAGACCAAATCCGCCAGCTCCAAGGGCCTTAGCACCAAATTGAGATAGGACTCGGCACTGGCGCGGTAGGCAGGCCAAACAAAATAGAGCCCCAGACTCGCCAGACTAATCGCACAGCCCAGCCCGACGCCCAGGGCAGCCAGAGCCGGTTGCCAAGACCAAGCCAACAGCGGCACATTTCCCCACCACTGCCAGCCCTTGGCAATCACCAAAAACACCAGGGCCGTAATCGCCATCCCCATCAAAATCTGGGGACGGGTGAAGGGGGGAAGATTGGAGGGGGTGGGGTTAGTCGTCACAGGCAAAGCACAGTAATAAATAAATTGGGATGGGGCCAGAACTCAGGTAGAACGGGGAAGCTGAAGCTGTATTGGGGGCTCAGGCTTCTAGACAGCGCAGGGGAGGGATGTGGGGACGCAAGAGAGTGGGGTCGAGACCCGCGCGATCGCTCACCACCACGCCGATCGCTTCTAGGTAGGAGCGAACGCGAATCACCTGGATGCCCAGCGGTTCTGGCGGAACGTCCAGGGCCGTCGTGTTTTCTTCCACGGCGATAATTTTGGCTCCGGCAGCGCTCCAGCTCAAGATCGCGCTGCCACCACAGGCTGCAGCAGGGACGATGACGCTGTTGATGTGGTCAGCCGTGAGACAGGATCGCGGGAGAGGGCGATTGGCTCCGCCAAGCTCCGCAGGATCGCCCATAACCGACTCATAGCGCGGTGCGCGGCTGAGACCCACCAGCACGCAGGGCAAAAACGTGTAGCCAATTTCCTCGGCGGCGGCACGGGGAGAAACGCTGGGGTCGAGGGGGAGCGGACGCAGGGCGGGAGCATGGGCACAGGGAATTTGGAAGGTTTGAACCACGAGGTGACTGATGATGGCTTCGGCTCCGGCGAGACCATCGACTCCTTGGCCCTGGCGATAGTCTTGTAGGGCGTCGCTGATCTCATCGGGGAAACGGGCAACGACAGCGATCGCCTCTGCCCCCGTCTGCTGAATCAGTTTTTCTGTGGCTCGCAGCAGGCTGTCGGGTCGAGCGATCGTGCCCCAGGAAGCCCCCGAATCTGAAGTTTTGAGGGCCACGCCCAGCGGTTCATCCGTGAGGATATAATCGGCGATGTCGAGGCCGAGGGTGGCTCGGGCGGCCTCCGCGACTTGAACATGGCGCTGGCGCAGGTCTGGCTCCATTGCGCGATCGAGCACCAGACCAATGCAATTGCGCCGCACCGGACGAAGCGCCCAGTGTCCGGCAGCAAACTGATCGAGGGCGTAGCCTTCCACATAGAGAATATTGTCGCGGGGCCAGTAGAGCTGGGCTCCGTTGAGCACATTGGGGTGGGTAATCAAGCCATCGACCGCTTGAGCCAGAGCCCGCGCCAGGGGCAGCGCATCTCCGGCATAGCCTCCCATGGCGCAGCCAATGCCGGTGGGTACGATCAGAACCGAATGGTAGGGGCTTGGGCCAGCGGGCGGCGTAACAGTCACGGTCAACCCCAAACACGTTTGCCAATCTGCTTTTTGCCCGTTTAGTCTAGCCTGAATCCGGGATGCATGTCAGGATTTGGCGGCTGCGGTAAAAATAAGGTAGAACGTAGGAACGGCGCGACCGGCTTACCGGACAAGCTTTGCCGGACAGCCCCGCCTCGCCCCCATTCCATTCACCAGCACAAGGGCAGAAAGACTGTGTTAGAGCTATATCAATTCGAGCTATCCCATTACAGCGAGAAAGTTCGGTTCATTTTGGACTACAAGGGCCTGCCCTATCGCAAGATTGAAGTTACCCCCGGCCTCGGACAAATTGACCTGTTTCGTCTGTCAGGCCAGCGCCAGGTGCCGTTGCTTAAGGATGGTCATGAGATTATGGCCGATTCGACGGCGATCGCCCTCTATCTCGACGAGAAATACCCCGAAAAGCCCCTGATTCCAACCGAACCCTTCGCCCGCGCCCAAACCCTGATTTTGGAAGAATGGGCAGATATGTCCCTGGGCCTGAAGGGGCGTACGGCCATGATCGGCGCATTTAACCAAGACCCAGAATTTCGCAAGGCATTTTTGCCGACCCAAACCCCCAGCCAGTTGCAAAGTCTCGTGGACGGCCTACCGGACAATGTGCGCAGCGTCGGCAATCTGATGGCCAGCAGCGTTCCCAATTTACTCAAGAATGTCGTAGGAGCCGTGCCCGGCGACTTGCTGAGTATGGGCGGCGCGGTGGCCGGGTTTGGCCCGGAGGCGGTCAAGCTGGCGAATCAGGATTTGGCCCGTGGGTTGGAAGCCCTGAGTCTGATGCTGGCGGATAAGCCATTCTTGGTCACGAATCAGCCGACGCTGGCGGATTTTGCGGTGGCAGCGCTGACGATGTACATCAAGTTTCCCGCCAGTCCCACGCTAAATCTACCGCTGTCGCTCAAGGGCAAAGGCGTGCCGGGGTTGGCCGATAATCCCCTGTACGAAACCTTCTTTAAGTGGCGCGACGACCTTTATCTCAACTACCGCAAGATCGACGAAACCACACCGCCGCCACCCAGCGACGGCAGCCCCCAGAAGATCTCGATCGACTAACCGAGTTTGCCGCGTAGGGACGAACCGCCGTTCGTCGTAGGGACGAACCGCCGTTCGTCCAGCTAAGGCAACACCCATCCCAACAGCTGGGCGATCGCAACCCCCTACGAAAACGATCCTCCGTTCACTCCACCCGCCGCCGATCTCCCACCCGCCGCCGATCTCCCACCCGCCTATCCTCGCCCATCGCCAAAATCGCCAACTCATTCAAACTGCTCACCTGAGCGTCCGCATGTTCCGGCCAGGGAAACGTACCCGTAACATCGAGATGAACCGTCGCAGTCCCTGCGTTACGCCCCGCGAGTAAATCAAACACATAATCGCCCACCATCACCGCCGTTTGGGGCTGGGCCTGCCAGAGACCCAGCAAGTGGTGGATGCCGTCGGGCTTGGGCTTGGGCGGACAGCAATGGCGGCTGAGAATAAAGGCGGGTTCAAAAAATTCATCTAGGCCACAAGCCGTAAGGGTCGCAACGGCTCCAGCCATGCTGTTGCGGGTGAGCAGGGCGAGGCGCTTGTTTTGCGATCGCAACCCCGCCAACAGCGCCACCGCCCCCGGCTGCACCTGGGCGCTGTGGGCAATGTCCAGCTCGATCTCATGCAGCTTGACGCGCAGCGGTGCCGCCTTTTCCTCTGGCAGCTGGGCCATGGACTCTAAAATCGGCATCTTCGGCGGCAATCCCAGCGATCGCCGGATCGCATCAAAATCATGGGCCGCCATCGTCAGCGTCCCATCCATATCAAAAATCCAGTGGTTGCGCTGGTGGAGTGCAGGCTGCTCACCAACGGCTTCAGAGGCTGGCCCAGGGGCGATCGGGAGCATGGACATGACCAAAGGAGGCTACTCTGTAGAACCTAACATACTCCCAGACTGGCGCAACCCCGGAATAGTCGCCACCTGAATCGGTGCCAGACCCGGAAAGACACTCGGCCCTTGGTAGTAGAGCGCGCCGTCGTTGGGGTTGTAGAAAATGCCAGTGGTGTTGGGGGGGATTTGGGCGCGATCGCCCACCAGCACAAACCGATCCGTGGCCAAAGACCCAACGCTCAAGTCCTGAAATCCTCGGAAAAGGATGCGATCGGCGGATCCTTGCAACGGCAACTCGGCCTGGGTTTCCCGCACCAGCACGAGGCGATCGACCCCCTCCTCAAAATCCGTAATCGTGGTCAACAGCGGTTGGGCCTCCTGGCCCGATGGCCCCACGATCAGCGCCCAGGCCGCCGTAATTCGAAACACATCCGCCCCTGGCCCACCGGTCAAGCTGTCGCCGCCGTTGCTGATCAACACATCGTCCCCCGCACCACCGCTCAAGACGTCATTGCCAAAAAGCCGTTCAGCGTGTTGCTGTGATCATCTCCCACAATCTCATCGTCGCCATAGGAGCCGACCACGTCTTGAAAATTTTCCACTCGAATTATAGTTGTAGATACATTAACTGTGAATGCATGACCATGTTGCTCCTCACCCTCATACTTCAGTAACTGCTCGGCTAAGTTGACCTTGATTGCAGGTGAAAGCAAGCTGGCAGGCAGCGACGAGCCTCGGGGTTGGATGTAAATATCCGAAAAATTGATCTGATTGGGCAAGGCACCCGGCTCACGCAGTGGCGCAATGATGTGTTCGACATCGGCTAAAACATCGATTTTTTCATTGCTTACGGCGATAGGACTGGATATGGTGTTCGACAGACTACTGGGAAAATTACTGGGTAGGTTACTGGGCAGACCACCGAACAGATCACGGGTCACGGGATTGGTCACGGGATTGGTCACGGGATTGGGCGCAAGATTGGGTCCAAGGGGCGCAATCCGCATCTGCAACTCTCCGCGCACCTTCGTTGGCGACGAACTGTTCCAGGGCACTAGGCCAATGTCATAGCGCAGAACGGCTCTGCCACGAAAGCCACTGTAGCTAGCAGTGTCGGTGCCAGCGCCCCCGTTGAGATAGTCATACCCGGTACCACTTACGAGAAAATCGTCGCCTTGGTTGCCAAAGAGTTGGTCATTGCCGCCGCCGCCGAACAACACATCGTTGCCGGTGCCCCCTCGCAGGATGTCGTCCCCACCCAAGCCAAAGAGGATAGTCGCGATCGCGATACCCGCGTTCGAATCCACATTCAAACCCGCCCTCAAATCTGCATTCAAGCCAGTGCTCCAATGAGTCCTTAAGTGAGTCCTTAAGACAGAAGGTTTTCTCAAATGCCCTTGGTTCAGGCGCGAAAAATACGACAAAGCCATGCCCTGGGTTAAAAAACACTTGCCAAAACACCCACTGCTTTATTCATTTTTCTTTTGTCAGATAATTAAGGTTTTGGAATAAAGGCGATATTTTTAATAGTTCTCAGCATAAACATTGCCTCCTAAGTATTTTGGCCGCCTAGCTTCGAGTCAACTGCGGCGGGTGGCAAGGGGCGCGGAAAGCGAGACTCAATCAGTCTCCGGGCAGCCTGTTTCAGTTCGGACTCAGAGGCCCCTGGCGATCCGAGTTCACCGTCAAGATAGGCGACCAAAACTGCACGCAACATGACCTGGAACGGCTGACCAGGGCTGTATCCCATCGCCTCGAGATCCCTGCCGTTGAGGGGTGGTTTTGTCCCTCGCCAACGGGTGAGGTACTGCCAAAGATTACGGCGTATCCGTCGGTTTACTTGGGCAGAAATCAAGATCAGCGCCGGGATGGATTGGGTTTGGAGAGCTTGGTAAATTTGGCTAGGACGCTGCCCCGAGGTGAGGGTGGCCAGGGCCAGGGTTTTATGCTGATCCAGATTGGCGAGGCGCTGAATGCTGTCTGGAGGGAGCTGAAGCTGGGTCGCGACGCGATCGCGCTCGTCCCCCTCCAGACCACTCAGCAAGAGTTCTAGGCGCAGGAGCCAGAGGGGGAGTTTGGACGTGGCGATCGCCAAGCCACGTCCGAGGCGATCGCCCAACCGCACCCGCCACCACAGCTCGCGCGTCAGCTCCAGTCTGGGGTGCACACATCGGAGCGCCTCCAGTTCGCCCAGCAATCTCAAGGCTCTTTTCCAGTAGTCTGCGGCCAACGTGTATTCCAACTCGGCCCGGAGACGAGTTTGCAAAGCGGGGGTGCTAGGATGTTCCGCTTGGGTACGAGGGTAGATGCCGCTGCGATCGCCATTTTGATCTGCGCACGGGTTTGCGGTTCAATCTCAAATCCCAACCGCACCGCGAAGCGCACGGCCCGATACATGCGCGTTGGGTCATCAATAAAGCTTTGCTCATGGAGCACCCGCAGGTACCGGCGGTGCAAATCTGGCAGGCCACCGAAGCAGTCGAGCAGCTCACCCGATCGCGGCGGCGTCAGCGGGATCGCCATGGCATTGATCGTAAAATCACGACGGTACAGATCGAGGCGAATGGTGCTAGCAGACACCACCGGATTGGCCGCTGGATAGGGATAAACCTCGGTTCGGGCCGTGGCAATGTCCAAACTCAGGGACTGAAATTCAGGATCTTGATGCCAGTACAACTCAGCCGTTTGAAACTGGCCATGAATCGTCAGGCTGGCCGTGGGGTAAAGCTGCTGCAGAGCCTGGGCCAGAACAACACCCGCAGAGGGGGATTCCCGACAGCCATCCACGACCAAATCAAGATCGCCTAGCCCCAGAGGGTCGCGTTCGGGCGGGGGAGCTGGGCGCGACCTAGAGTCTGCCAGTAACAAGTCCCGCACCACGCCACCGACCAAGTAGAGCTGCCAGCCCCGCTGCTCAGACTCGTGGGCTGCGGTTTCGAGCAAACGAAGCAATTGAGGCTTCAACTGAAGCCGCAATAATTCAAGCCAGTCTATCAAACCCACATCAAGCCCACAGTGCCACGTCAAAGCCATCTCAAAGCCATGTCAAAAAAACACAGGTTTGCGCGATCGCAAAGCCGGTTCATTATCGGTATGATCAGTTTCGGCCTGATCAATTCTAGATGATCAACTCCAGTCAATCCCCTGATCCCCCAACCCTCCATGAAATCTCAATGGGACTGCATCCGCGCCAACCTCGGTGAATGGCACGGCTCCTTTACGCGTTTTTCCCTCGATGGTGAGGTTCAAACAGACACACCCAGCGTCCTAACGCTAGCGGAGCAAGCGGATGGCAGCATTCAGCTCGTGCTGGTTCGTACGCCCCAGGGGCTCGCCCGATCGAGATGATTCGCATGCT
>JAAUOP010000171.1 GCA_012034805.1 Synechococcales cyanobacterium CRU_2_2
TTCTCCCCTTTGGGAGTAAGGGGCTGGGGGATGAGGGGCTGTTTTTTCATGCAAGAGGTCTAATGGTGAATCAGTGGGGGTGAAGATAGCGGATTCATGTCAGTAGTGATGAGCCCCAGCCAGGTGATCAGGACATTAGTCGCCCAAGAATTGCTTGAAAATCTTGAACCAAGTCCATTTGATTCTCAGGAGTGAGGGGGGGCACATGGATAAACAGTGGTGCAGGGTTGGGTTGGGGAGGGGCCCCGAGGTGATTTGCTTGGCGATCGCCCAAAATCGCCATAGCAGAACATAGTAAATTTCGTTACAAACAAACTGTCCTGCATCGTAGCTAATTTCGGTTCGCCGTAGCTCTCTCCGCGTGGAACACAGCTCCGTCAGGGCAATTGGGGTTTGTAAAACCTCCTGTTCACGATGGGCTTGGGCCTCTAGATTGAGCAGATACCGGCTCTCGGCCACCCCGCAGCAGATGACGTAATCGAGGCTGGCTTGGCCAAGTTCAGCTTCGATCAAGGCGTAGGCCGTCTCCGTACAAACAGGTAATCGGTGCAGCACCCGGCAGCCCTCGGGCAAAGCCTTCTGGTCTTCGAGTCGTAGCAGCAAATCATCCGAGGCATTCGAGACTTGGTGAGGTTGCCAGGTGTCAAAGGTGGTGATTAAAATTCGTTCTTCTTGGAGAATTCCCATTGTCGAATTTATTAGTCGAATTCCGATTCCCGTAGGATAGAGATAGGCTCATCTTCTTGTAGCCCCGTCTATTTGTAGCTCCGTCTATCCAGTAAAAAAGATGCAAACGGCTGATGCTCACCCCCCGCCTACGCCCCAAGTTGCGGCTCAAGTTGCGGCTCAAGTTGCGACTCGAGTTGCGACTCGGATCGCGCCTCGGATCGCGGTGGTAGACTACGACATGGGAAATTTACATTCCGCTTGCAAGGCGCTCAAGCTGGCCGGGGCCGAGGCCTGGGTGACCAATGATCCCGATCAAATGGCGGCGGCGGATGCTTTGGTCTTGCCGGGGGTCGGGGCGTTTGACCCAGCCATGCAGCATTTGCGCGATCGCCACCTCATCGAGCCCCTGCGCCAAATCGCCCGCAGCGGCAAGCCGTTCCTGGGGATTTGTGTCGGGATGCAAATCCTGTTTGAGGGCAGTGACGAGGGTACAGAGGCCGGTCTTGGCATTGTGCCGGGGCAGGTTCGCCGCTTCCGCTCGGAGCCTGGGATCACGATTCCCCATATGGGCTGGAACCAATTGGCGATCACCCAGCCCGACTGTCCGCTGCTGACGGGACTACAGCCTGCCTCCTGGGTCTATTTTGTTCACTCGTACTATCCCGATCCGGCGAACCATGCGGTCAATGCGGCAACGGTGACCCACGGCAGCCAAACGGTGACAGCAGCCTTGAGCGATCGCAACGTCATGGCAACCCAGTTTCACCCGGAAAAGTCCTCCCAGGCAGGGTTGCAGATCTTGGCGAATTTTGTGGCGATCGCTGCTGCGCAAGCTTCCGAGTGAATCGCCGCCCAAGCCACCGTTCCAGCCTAGGCGACCAAACCCAGATCCCAGGCCCAGATCCCAGGCCCAGATTTCAGGCCTAGCCCTAAACCCACCCGACCCACACCATGGCGCTGCGTATCTACGGCAATCGGCTGCTGCAAACGCTGCCCGGCAACCTGTCTCGACCCACCCAGAGTCGGGTGCGGGAGTCGTTGTTCAATATTTGGCAAGGAAAAATCGAGGGATGCCGTTGGCTCGACCTCTGTAGCGGTAGCGGCGCAATGGGGGCGGAAGCACTGTGTCGCGGGGCTGCGGTGGTTGTGGGCGTTGAGCAGGCGGCCCCGGCCCTGAAGGTGATTGAGGCCAATTGGCACAAGGTGGCGCGCCCGGAGCAAACGGTGCGCCTGCTGCGCGGGGATGTGATCAAACGACTGCCCCAGCTGGCTGGGCAGCAATTTGACCGAATTTATTTTGATCCGCCCTACGAGAGCGGGTTGTATGGGCCGGCATTGGGGGCAATCGTTCAATATCAGCTGCTTGCGGTGAACGGCGTCGTCGCGGTGGAACATGACTGCCAGCGATCGCTCCCCCTACCCGAGGGCCTCAGTGCAATCCGCAGCAGAACCTATGGCCGCACCAGCCTGACCTTCTGCGCGCGGGAACAAATTCCACAATGAATCGCCGTCCAACTTGTGCCGAGGCGAACAGCCGGATGAACGGCGGCTCGTCCCTACACTATTTGTCCCTACGCCATCTGCTTTAAAGACCCAGCTGATTGCCGCGACGATATTGCAAATAGGCCGCAACGAACAGACCGGCGAGGGTAATGGGCACAAGTCCAAGGACAATGCCGGACAGCAACGGTTCAACCATGGGAAGGAGCTCCTCAATCGATTTCTGAAAACGCCTTCCTAGTCTAGCCCCAGACCGAGGCAGAAACAATTGCAGCTTTCGTCGGCTCGCCATTTAGGTGGGAAAGCTAAGAAAATCCTTAAACTCCTGCCCGTTCCCTTGAACAACCGCGATCCATGATCGAGAGTTAGGATATGTGATGACTTTGTTCAGCAACCTGTCAGCAAACTCATTCTCAACCTGACCCATCTTGAACGCGATCGATCCTGAATGTGACCAATCCCGTCCCCAACCTCGAAGCTGAGTTGCCGATTCGACAGCTGGTCATCACCCTGGTTTTGATCGGGATGTCGATCGCCGCCCTGCCGATCGGGTTTCACCTGCTGGAAATGCGTGATCCCTATGTTCAGCAAGTGCTCGCCAAGCCAGGAGTCACCGACCGAGGCTACGAAATTTTTCAAGTCAATTGCGCCGCCTGCCATGGTGCAACGGGAGATGGCATGGTGGGGCCAAGTCTGCGGGCGGTGGGCGATCGCAAATCCCGCCTGGGTTTGATCCATCAAGTGATCAGCGGCGAAACCCCCCCGATGCCGAAGTTTCAGCCCAGCCCCGAGGTGATGGCAGATTTGTTAGCCTATCTGGAGAGCTTAAAGTGAGCGTTTTTTGAGCATATGACCAGAACAGAACCGGGACACAGCTGGCTAGCACTGAGACGAATAGGACAGCATCTGCTCAGCCGCTGGCTGGGTGTCGGCCTGTTTTTGGGCCTGTTTTTGGGCCTGTTTGTCGGCATTTGGGGGTTTTTAGGGGGCGACCTTTCACCAGGGCGATCGCGGCCCCCCTGGGCGCGATCGCGGTCGTGCCCAAGGCCCCAATGCCCGAAACGACCTCCGAGAGCGCGATCGACGCCCTAGCACCCTACATCGATCGCCTACGCCAAAACGTCAGCGAGTTCACCCTCGACAATGGCCTGCGCTTCATCGTCATGGAGCGCCATGATGCCCCGGTCGTTTCGTTTGTCACCTATGCCAATGTGGGCGGCGTCGATGAACCCGTGGGCAAAACCGGTGTGGCTCACTACCTCGAACATTTGGCGTTTAAGGGGACTAAAACCATTGGCACGACAGACTATGCCGCCGAGCAAAAAATCTTCGATCAGCTCGATCGCACCTTTAACCAAATCCAGCGCCTACAAAAACTCGGCAAAACCCAATCCCTAGAACGCCTCGAAGCCCGATTCAACACCCTCAAAGCCGAGGCCAGCCAGCTCGTGCGCCAGAACGAACTCGGCCAAGTGATCGAACGGGAAGGGGGCGTTGGTCTCAACGCGGCCACGTCGTCAGATGCCACCACCTACTTCTACAGCCTGCCGTCGAACAAGCTGGAATTGTGGATGTATCTGGAATCTGAGCGATTTCGAGACCCTATCTTTCGCGAATTTTACGAAGAGAAGGACGTCATCCTCGAAGAGCGGCGGATGCGATTTGATAATGACCCGGTGAGCCAGCTGTTTGAAGCAATGAAAAATAAAGCTTTCGCGGTTCATCCCTACGGCCAGCCGCTGATTGGTCATGTGGAAGATTTGCGCAGCCTCACCCGCCAGGATGTCCAGCGCTTCTTTAACCAGCACTACGGCCCGGAGAATCTGACCTTGGCCGTGGTGGGAGATGTGGACAAAGACCAGGTGCAGCGGTTGGCGAAGACCTACTTTGGTCGGCCTCGACGTGGTGGTTTAGCCAAAGCTGGCTTGGGACAAGGCGGCGATCGCACCGCCACCATCCCCCCAGAACCGGCTCAAACCGAAACCCGCTCCGTCGAACTGCGCGCCCCGGCCCAGCCTTGGTATGTGGAGGCCTATCACATCCCGAGCATGGCCGCACCCGACTATGTCGCCTATGCGGTACTCGGCGATATTCTCAGCAGTGGCCGTACCTCTCGGCTCTACCGCAGCCTGGTGGAAACGGAGCAAGTGGCCCTCTCGGCCCGAGGCATGGCGGGCTATCCCGGCGACAAATATCCGAATTTGCTGGTGTTTTATGCCTTAGTTGCCCCTGGCCATCGTCTGGAAGAGGTCGAGGCATCGCTCCATGCCCAGCTCGAAGCCATGGTCGCCAAGCCGCCGGAGGAAGCCGAACTCGCACGGGTGAAACGACAGCTCAAGACATCGGTGCTGCGATCGCTCAAATCCAACCAAGGCATGGCAAGCGTCCTGACGGAATACCAGGCCAAAACCGGGAGTTGGGAGAACTTGATTCGGGATTTGGAGGCGATCGCCCGCCTCACCCCCGCCGACATCCAGCGCGTCGCCCAAACCACCCTGCGTCCCGAAAACCGCACCGTCGCCAGATTATTACCCGAGACACAAGCGCCCGAGACACAAGCGCCCAAGACCAAGCCCTAACACACAAGCCCTAACACACAAGCCCTAACGCCCGTCATATCTGGATTTAGCATGAGCTTCTCGAAATTGTCTGCCCCTTGGGTCACCCGCTGGTCTCACCGTGTTCGAAAACTATCCCTGGGCCTAGGCCTAAGCCTAATCTTGTTGAGCCTACAATTCCTCCTCAGCCACCAACCCTCCAACGCAGCCCCCCAGTCCTACTCGGAACTCGAATTTCCGCCCTTACCCGAAATCCAGCTACCCGAGTACCAGCGTCTAGTGTTGGACAATGGCCTGGTGGTTTACCTGATGGAAGACCACGACCTACCCTTAGTAGACGGCACGGCGTTCCTGCGCACCGGTGGCCGATTTGAATCGACAGCACAAACCGGCTTGGCCAGCCTCACCGGCAGCTTGATGCGTGCTGGCGGCACCAAAACCGAACTCCCCGCCCAGCTCAACCAATTTTTGGAAGACCGGGCTGCCTCAATCGAAACCAGCATCAGCCAAACAGCTGCCCAGGCGAGTTTCAGCGCCTTGACAGAAGACCTCGAGCCGGTTGTGCGTCGGTTTGCCCAGATACTACGGCAACCGGCCTTTGACCCAGCCCAAGTGGATCTGGCCCTGTCGCGCACGCGGGGCAACCTGGCGCGCCGCAATGATGACCCTGGCGACATTGCCGATCGGGAATTTGACAAGGTACTCTACGGCACAACCAGTCCCTATGGTCGCACGGTGGAAACGGAGACCCTAGAGCAGATCAACCGTGAGGAGATGATGCGGTTCTACCAGGAGAATTTCTTCCCCAACCGGATGATTTTGGGAATCTATGGCGACTTTGACTCGGCTCAAATGACCCAGCTCGTGCAAGCCACCTTGGGTGACTGGAAGCCGACGCTCAAACCGCTGCCACCGCTACCGGAGGTGACCCAGGCCCAGGCCAACCAAGTTTTTGTGGTCGATCAACCCCAGGTGAATCAGAGTGATGTGCGCTTGGGGCATTTGGGCGGGCTTTTGAGCGATCGCGATTACCCCGCCCTCAGCGTCCTCAACGATGTAATGAATGGTTTCGGCGGGCGGCTCTCCAACGAAATTCGCTCCCGACAAGGGCTTGCCTACTCGGTCTATGCCTACTGGAGCCCAAGCTATGACTTTCCAGGTACCTTCGTTGCGGGTGCCCAGACCCGCACCGAAACGACCGCTCAATTGATCGAAGGAATTCGTCAGCAGATTAAAACGGTTCAGGAGACTCCAATTTCTCCGGAGGAGCTGGAGTTGGCCAAGCAATCCACGCTCAATTCCTTTGTGTTTAACTTCCAAGATCCCAGCCAAACGCTATCGCGACTGATGCGCTACGAATATTACGGCTATCCGTCAGATTTCATTTTTCAGTATCAGAAAGCAGTTGCTGCCACGACGATAGCGGATGTGCAGCGTGTGGCCCAAACCTATCTGAAGCCCGAAAAGTTTGTCACGCTGGTGGTGGGCAACGTGGCGGCGTTTGAGCCCTCGCTCAAGGCATTGAACCCAGACCGACCGTTGGAGCGGATTGCATTGTGAACTCAATATTTTTATGTCTTTTCTGTCTAAGGAGACCCTGCTTGTTTCCCTAGACCTAAATCCTCGTTTCCAACCAATCAATCCGGGCGGCGACTTCGGAGAACTGGGCTTCGGCTTGGCCCTGGTATCGAAACCAGTTGCAATAGAGACTAATCGGGTAGCCAATCAGGGCAATCGCCCCCTGCTGCCCCCGCAACACCTGCACCAAGGTACGCGGCAAATCCTTCGCGAACCAACGCAAAAGCGACAACAACATTTCTAGCTGACTGGGTTGCGGCATCAGCGCCACACCATGCAGTTGGTGCAAATAACGATTCGAGCGGCCATAGCGCTTCCACTGACTGCGCAAGGCTTCCCAGGTCGTGCGGTGACAGTGAGCTACCAGCGCCGTTTCCGCTAGCTTTAGCTGCCAACGCTGGGAAGCTTGCAGCCGCCAACACATATCCGCATCGCCCCCGGTGGTGAGATAGGGCCGAAACAAACCGACTTCGGCAAAGGCTTCCCGCCGCACCGCCAGATTTGCCGTTTGGCCATAGGGCGCAAAACTGTGCTGGAGCGTGTGCTTTTGGGAGAGCACATCCATGTAAGTGGCGTAGCGCTCGAGAAAAGATTTGCCTGGGGCTCCAATAATTTCGCCCGCAACCAAACCGACTGCTGCATCTGCAAACGGAGCAATCAAATCCATCAACCAGTGCGGGCAAGGGCGGCAGTCGGCATCGGTGAAAGCAACGATCTCGCCCCGACCCTCGCGAATGCCAAGATTGCGAGCAGCGTAGGAGCTCTGAACAGTCGCCTCGCAGTGGTATTGCAGCGGCAGAGGTGGGTTCGGAGTGGATGGGGCGATCGCAGTCGTTGTTTCAGCAATCGTCGTCGTGGCAGCTCGGTTGGCGATCGCCCCTGAATCAGCGCTGCGGTGCGATCGCCACTATTGTTGTCCACCAAGAGATATTCAACGCGATCGCGCGGGTAGGTCTGCGCCTCAAGGCAAGCCAACAGCGCCGGAACTTCTGCCTCCCCGTTATAAATCGGAATCACCACCGAAACAAAGGGCCAATTCTCAGATGTATATGCAATTACTTGGTTCACGGGCTGGTTCACGGGCTGGTTCACGGGCTGATTCACAGTCTGGCTGGCGGCGGTGGTTGGGGCAGGTGGGTTGGCCATAGGAAATGGTGCGGCAACGCGAAGAAAGTCAATAGCCGGACGAAGGGGGTTCGTCGCTGGGGGTCAAGATGGATTTTAGGCTTGACCTTCTCCTTTCCAAATACTGTGAATCGCAGTGCTCATATAACCAATTTGCCCATAAGCGTAGGTCAAATTATCAAAACAGGCGGCGGGCTTGAAAAGGTATTTTACCGATTTGTACAGCCCCCGAACCAAACGCTCGCCGGACGCCGCCACCCGCGCAGCCCAGGCCCGACCCGAGAGCTGATCGCGATAAAACTCGCTGACGCCCTGCCACCAGCTGCGCCGCAAAACCAGTTGCGCTGGAGTCGCTCTTCGGCGACGTTGTGCGCAACAAGCGCGTTGGGCAAATATTGCACTTGCCAACCTTGGGCGAGGGCCAGTTCGGTCATGACGAGTTCTTCGTTGGAAAGCAGCTTTTTGCCGACGCGCCCGAGCTGGGCATCAAACCCACCGATTTGTTCGAGAAACGATCGCCGCAAGGAATAGTTCAGCCCCCGAGGCGTCAAGCCGGGTTCGGTGATATTCACAACCTCCATGCCCAAGTCATAGGCTCCCAGACAACCCATCATGTCCGCCGAGATCCAGGCGGGTGGCTCGATGTCATCGGGCCACAGCAAGGTGACTCGGCCTCCGGCCACACCAAGGCGATCGTTGTTGGCGTAGGCACCGAGCAATTCCCGTAACCAGCAGGGTTCGGCAACGGCATCGTCATCCAGGTAGGCAATAATCTCACCGCTGGATTCTTGCACACCGCGATTGCGTGCTGTGGAGAGCCCAAGGGTCGATTCATAGACATACTTCAGCCGACGATCGCCTAAACGCGCTTCGACAATTTTCCGGGTGGTGTCGGTGGAGGCGTTGTCGATGACGATGACCTCAAAGGTGTTCAGCAGGTCTTGGGCCAGCAGGCTATCGATGGCAGGGCCGAGGTAGCGATCGCGGTTGTGGGTACAAATAACCGCTGATATGGCGATGGGAGAGGAGGACAGATCAGAAGCAGAAAAATCTGAGGTTGAAAAACCTGAGGTTGAAAAATCTGACATTGCAGGCTTCGGCCAGACGGGCTAGGTTGACAAGAACGGTCGATGCAGCACGTATCACATCACATTATGACCGCTGCAATCGGGACTCCCCACCGCAGAATCCCTGAGGCGATCGCCGCTTGCGACTGAGCACTCAATGCTTTCCCCCAATTCGAGCGGCTGTGGGGATGGATCCATGCCGGGTTGATGGTGTCGATCGGCTCCCGTAAATTACCCTTCGGTAGTGCTCCAAAGGTAAGGACAGCTGAAACCCTTTGCCAACATCGATTTCACCAATTTCTTACCCTCTTCCAGAGGGTAAGTATCTGCCGATGAAATGGCCCAGAGTACCTACTATTTCGTGAATATCTTGGCTTTGTAGCTGTAAAACCGTGAGAAAATCCAGGATACTTCAAGTCTATAAAGTTTACTCTAAGCGC
>JAAUOP010000037.1 GCA_012034805.1 Synechococcales cyanobacterium CRU_2_2
TTGCCTGGAGCACAGTGGAAGCCTGAAAGCGTTCCTCAGATCGCCTCCCTGCGATGCGCTTATCTCAATGGGTTGCTCGACTTCTGACCTTCGAATATCCCTGTTCTTTCAACTTTGGGATGCTCCCCTGCTCATCTCCCATACAGAGCTGAGTTTCGTGCTTCAGCAGGGGCAGCCAGACCCGCGTCTGCTCTCGGTGACCCTTTGGCGTTACGGTTTTATTCCTCTGGAAAAGCTCGAGCAGATTTTCGAGTGGTTGTCGATCGCTTAAGCTGCCATTTGCTTAAACTGTTGTTCGGCCAAGCAGCCATCGCTTAAACTAAACAGCTCTGGACTCAAAAGATTTGTAGTGCAGCTCGAGTGAAGATGCCAAGTCCCAAAATCGTAATTCCAAGAGCACTGGCTGTGGGGAGTAATTTTAAGAGTGGTTGTAAGAAAGGAATTCTGTGCTGATTGAAGCTTTTCGGCAGCCAGTGCCAATGCTTGGCATAAACGACCAGTACGCCTAAGCCGAAGAGCACAGCGGCCAAACCGAAGCTAAACGAGAGCACCAGGAGTAGGCCCATGCCGGGATTGCCTAGGGCGATCGCCCCCAACAACAAGACTAAGGCCGCCGGACAAGGTATTAACCCACCCGAAATCCCCAGCAGAATCAGGCTTTGCCAAGTTACCTCATGATCGAGCGGTAGGTGCGTGTGGGCTTGGTCATGATTAATTTCTCCATGGGTATGGTCATGGGTGTGAGTGTGAGTGTGAGTGTGAGTGTGAGTGTGAGTGTGAGTGTGGCCATGATGCTGTTTAGGATCGTGGTGTTTAGAGTTGTAATGCTCATGGTTGTGAGGGACATGGGCATGATGGTCGTGCTCATGTCTTTGAGTGTGAGTGTGGGCATGACTGGCTCGCTGTTTTTGACGACGCGACAATAGTTGAAAGCCGACCCAGATAACCATGGCACCGGACAACAGACTAAACCAGGGATAGAGCTGTTCGGGCACAACATAGCGTGAGGCAAATAGTGCAACTAAGCCCAAACCCAAGACTCCGATGGTATGGGTCACGGTGGTAGTGAGTGCCAAAAGAGCTGCGTGGATTGGTGTGGCTCGCTGACCGACGAGATAAGCCCCGACTAAGGTTTTGCCGTGACCCGGTGAGAGTGAATGGCCTGCGCCCCAAGTGAGTGCTCCTAACATTGCCAAACCGAGCTTGCTCCAGTCCCACTGGGATGATTGGGGGTCAAGGCTGAGGATTTTTTGTTGAGGGGTAAACAAAAAGGTGCGCAGTGTCTCACCTTGGGCAATCGTTGCAATGCAATTAAAGTTGCCAGCATTGCGGGGAAACAAGCGGTACTCAATTCGGCTCAGCTGTACCGGCTGAGACCAACGATAGTTGAGGCTCAAGGTTGTGTGGGTACTCGGGGTAATGCCCTCCTGTTCAGAGGCGGGTGTGGCGTTGATTAACAGCGATTTAGGGCTCAGACCAGAGTCATGAAGAGAAGCTTCGGCTAGCAGAACACTGACCTGAGGGCTGGGCTGACGCGAGTCCTGGAGGCGGAGCGATCGCCCAAAAATCAGCTAGTGCCACAGCCTGACCCGAAATTTCGGCGGCGGAGAGTTGACCATTTTCATCGCTATCGGCAAAAGCTGTGAGCTGGGTAGGATACGTCAAGACCAGTTGGGCTTGGGTGCCCTCTGTTCGAATTTCAGCGGAGGCCAAGTCTGCCCAATGGGCATGACTGGCGGGTGTAATCAGGCTCCAGAGCAAGAGCGTGAACAAAACCAGCAAAAAACCGGCCCAAAATTGTGACCAAAATCCCAGCCAAGATTTCATCAAGCGGCGGCGCATGTTCAGCATGGTGATGTCTCTCCGTCGGTAGACGAATTGGGTTGTGATGCAACTTTGATGGGTATACGAAAATTTGATCGCCTTGGATTTTAATCCAACTGAATCCCCTATGGGGGCATTGTTTGTTGAGGTGTTCAGCCCTAGGCTGAACGGAGGAGTTTCAAAGGTTAGAGAAGCTGTGTCTTGCGAACTACCAAATTTGCCTTACGAATATACGGCGTTGGAGCCCTATATCTCGAAAATCACCCTAGAGTTTCACCATGATAAACACCATGCAGGCTATGTGGCGAAGTTTAATGATGCGGTGAAAGGCACCGACTATGATCGCCAACCAATTGAGGCCGTCATTCGAGCGATCGCCACAGATGCCTCCCAGGCCGGTTTGTTCAACAATGCGGCCCAGGCTTGGAATCACACATTCTATTGGAATAGTATGAAACCTGGCGGCGGCGGGCTACCGACTGGGGAGCTCGCTCAAAAAATTGACGCTGACTTTGGCTGTTTTGAAAAATTTGCCGAAGCCTTCAAGACTGCGGGGGCAACTCAATTTGGCAGCGGCTGGGCTTGGCTGGTTTTGGACGGTGATACGCTGAAAGTGACGAAGACACTGAATGCAGAAAATCCCCTCGCAAGTGGTCAAATTCCGCTGATGACGATGGACGTTTGGGAGCATGCTTACTATTTGGATTACCAAAATAAGCGCCCCGACTACATCGAAACCTTTCTGAATCACTTGGTGAACTGGGAGTTTGCAGCCCAAAATCTTGCAAATGTCTAGATCTGGGAATCAGATTTGAGCATGAATGGAAACGGGCCGTTCAAAAGAGTTGACGCTATGCTTATGCCGAACTATCCCAAGATTGTGCTTGCTTTTAACTACAACGGTTGGAAGCTAGAAATTGACGAAGGTGAGCTAGATGGGATGACGACTTATACGGTTTGGGCAAATAATGCCTTTAGTTCTGCGGTGGCGGTTCCCTATGCCACTTCTCGTCAAGAGGCGATCCAACGGGCAAAGCGCTGGGTCGATGCCAGACTCAAGGCGTAATTCATCCAAGCCAATGACTCAGGCAAGGGCTTGGATTGTTGGCTTGGACTAACCTTTGTCAACCAGGACTAACTTGGGAGCCAAAATTGTTGCGCCTTCCCCGAGACGAAGTTCTCCAATTCCGAGCAATATCCCGGCTTGATCTTCGACTTTGACGGGATTGGGATTGGGCCGTAGTTCGAGGGGGAGGCGCTGACCAAACTGCCAACGCTGAACCAAGTTTGGGGCCAGTTGCACTGAGGGCAAATGCGTTAACGCCTTTGCGGGATCTAGGGGTGTAAACGTCCCTGTCTCTAGCTGAAATGTAATGGCTTCGAAGGTCAAACTGGTCTCCAGGTTCAGACCACAGCTTTGGGTTCGGACTAAGCGAGCCAGCGTGCCCCAATCCCCAAACATTGCCAAGGTCACGAGCGAGCGATCGAATATAGGTGCCTGGGCCGCAGGCGATCGCCAGCTCTACTTCTGGCAGCGTTTGTTCATCTCCGGGGCTCCAATCAACGATCTCAATGGAGTGGACTTGTACAGTTCGCACCGGTACTTCAAAGGCTTCGCCTTTGCGGGCGCGATCGTAAAGCCGCTGACCCTCGACTTGAATGGCGCTGTAGCGAGGCGGAATCTGCTCGAAGGTGCCGATAAACTGGGGCAACAAGGCTGCGATCTTTTGCTGCGTTATCTCTAGGAGGGTTGAAGCATCCTGCTGAGTTAGCACGTCTCCTTCGAGATCATCGGTTGTCGTCGTCAGCCCAAGGCGAATACGTCCTCGGTAGGCTTTATCCGTTGGCAGATAAGGTAAAAGGCGCGTAGCTTGACCGAGGGCGATCGGCAGCACTCCAGTTGCCGCTGGGTCGAGGGTACCGCCGTGCCCAATGCGCTTTTGTTGAAGCAAGCGACGCAGCTTGGCCACGCAGTCATGAGAGGTCCAACCGTCAGGTTTGTGAAAGTTAATCAGTCCGTACACAGGTCAAAATTTCCGCACAGATAAGATGGACAAGAACCTCGAGAGCGATTCCTCTTCAAGAAAAAGGATTGGGGAAAAATGGCTTAAGAGGAAGAATGACTTGGGAAGAAACGGCTTTAGCAAGAGCTGATGAGCTGAGCACCATCTTCCCGCAGGCAAACGACGTATCCTTCTTTGAGGCCGTCGAGCAGGGCTGGATCGAGATACTGAGCCACTTTGTCGAGGATGCCATGAGCCGTCACAATCAAGGTTTCAGATCCTTGGCGAGAGAGACGGCCTGCAACATTGAGAACGCCTTCAAAGTCTTTCTCCAGCTTAAAAAAACGATAGAACTGCCGATTGATTTGTAGGGCTAAACAGGGGCCACGTTTGGGTATTTGTACCATACAGGGGTAAAACTCGGCTTGGAGCGGTAGGATTTTGCAGTAGACTGGCTCCTCACTCAAGTTGGGCGGACGCTCCAAGAGAGGTTTGGCTTCTGGCTCTTGCACCCACAGCGTGTAACCCTTCGGAGAACGGGTGAGGGCCATGCGATCGCCATGATAAGCCAACTTACAAACCACGTTAATCAGCTTTTTCGGATCCGGAAAAACCTTATAAAAGCTATAAAACTCAGCACCCGCCTGAATCGCGCTTAAATGCTGTTCTAGATCCGGCACGCGAATATGGCATGTCTGGTATTGGCGACGAGAAATCAGTAGCTTGCAGCTTGCAGGAGGCTGGGCAGCGAGCTCACTCAGTAACATATGCACCCACTATGCAGTCCACGCTGCGATCTAGGTTTGGCATCCAGGCTTACGGATCTCGTTTGCAGGTCACGATGTCTACCGTTGACTAGGAATGTTTTCCCATGAAGACATTCACCTATCCTAGAGTAAGATCCTAGGCAAAGACAAATCTTACAAGCGAAACTTGGCAGACTGCAACTGCCAACATTGATGGGATGCGGCAATCTCGCTTTCTCCGAGTCCCTGCGGCTTTAGCCGACGACACTCGCTGGATTACCGGGGGCAACAGCCTTATCTTGAGCTGCGGCTTGGGTATTGGGGTCAAACTGAGCAATGACGATGTTATTCAGCAACGTGGTCACAAAAGCAAAGAGCAAAAAAGGCAACGATAGGACTAGAATCAGTCCAACCGTAGCCAGCGCATAAATTGGACTCCCTGCTCCCATCAGGGCCAACGCTGCGGCCAAGCTCAGAAAAATGACGATCAACCAATGATGATCTGACCGTAGATATCGCCAAATGTCAGCGTGCACGTCAACCGATAGGTGTTGTTTTTCATAGTGTCTTTACAACATGCTCTTTGCGTAACGGGATTTTTGCGTAGCTAGAGTCATAACCTACAGTGGGTTAGATCTAAGTCTAACCCTAAAGTCAATTTGGGCAAAATCAGTCTAGATTGAATAAACTTAAATAAATCTCCGCAATAAGTCTTAATTATCGGAAATAACAAAACACCAAAAGCTAACCTAAATTGAGTTGATCGGAGCGATTTTGGGCGAAGCTCAGGTGAGGAAGCGATCGCCCTTGTTGTTATCCTCCGAATCATGATCCAGGTAGTCCTTAATCACCGCTTGGTGATTAAATGCCAGCTCCATCGCTAGAGCTTCTTGCAACGGAAACCAGCCTGCTTGCTCCACTTCTTCTGGGCCGACCTGGGGAGTTAAGGGAGGGAGAGGAGTTCCGGGGCGATCGAAAAACGTCAGTCCAAAACGCAGGGTGATATTTTGTTGTCCGCGTGGTGCGCTGGCTACAGAATAAGGTTGCTCCAGATTGCCCACCCACCGATGAAGACCCTGTAGCTCTGGGAGATTGAGACCAATTTCTTCCCAGACCTCCCGAATTAGAGCCTCCCCCACAGTTTCGCCGTAGTCTACGTACCCCCCCGGCAAGCCCCATTTCCCGACTTCATAAGCCAATGCCTTGCCTCGAATCCCAAGTGGTACATAGCGTTGCTCACCCACTCTAAAAATCAGAACAGCAAGCACGGTCATACTGCGGCTGATCCAAATTTCCTCATCTCCAAGGATGAGTCGGCGGTTGGGTGTATTGTTAAAATCCATGATGGCTTAGTTTGAAACTCGGGTTTACAATGCTAGCCCTAGGAGTTTTTGGGTCTTTCTAGCATGATTCAATCTCACACTAGTCGTCTCACGCCAGCCGTCTCTTGGCAAGATTACCACTGAAATGATACGCAACTTTACAGATCGAAATTTTACAGACCGTAACTTTACAGGCTTAGCTCAACAATACAAAACGGCATTGCTAGAAGATGTGTTGCCATTTTGGCAAAGATACTCTCTCGATGCAGAGTTTGGTGGCTACTTCACCTGTCTCGATCGCGAAGGCCGTGTCTATGACACAGACAAATTTGTCTGGTTGCAAAATCGTCAGGTGTGGACATTCTCAATGTTGTTCAACCAACTGGAACCTCGCAGAAGTTGGTTGGCAATCGCCAAAAGTGGCGCAGATTTTCTGGCTCAGCACGGTCGTGATGCGGACGGCAATTGGTATTTTTCACTGGATCGTCGTGGCCAACCCCTGACTCAACCCTACAATATTTTTTCAGATTGCTTCGCCGCGATGGCATTTAGTCAGTACGCCCGAGCCTGTCAGGCGGAACCCCGTCAAGCGGAATCTGCTAAGGCGATCGCCCTCCAATCCTACAACAACGTGCTACGCCGCAAAGATAGTCCGAAAGGACAGTACGCTAAAACCTATCCCAATACCCGTCCGCTCAAGTCCTTGGCGGTGCCGATGATCTTGGCCAATCTGACCCTAGAAATGGATTGGTTGCTAACAGGTACTCAGCTAGAGACAATTTTAGTCCAGACCGTGGATGAAGTGATGAGCGATTTTTGGGATCGCGATCGCGGCCTCTTGTTCGAGCACCGCTCACCACAGGGTGGCTTGATTGACTGTTTTGAAGGACGATTGATCAATCCAGGGCATGGGATCGAAGCGATGTGGTTTGTAATGGATATTGCTCAACGGCGCAATGACGTGGACTTGATCAACCAGGCTATTGAGATTGTGCTGAACACCCTCGAATTTGCTTGGGATAAACAGGAGGGTGGTGTTTTCTATTTTCTTGATGTCGATGGCCGCCCTCCCCAGCAACTCGAATGGGATCAAAAACTTTGGTGGGTTCATCTTGAGACTTTGGTGGCCCTGTCCATGGGCTATCGGCTGACAGGAAGAGACGACTGCTGGAATTGGTATCAGAAAGTACACGATTATACTTGGTCTCATTTTGCGGATCCCGAGCAAGGCGAATGGTTTGGGTATTTAACCCGTCAAGGCCAACCTTTGTTAAATCTCAAGGGGGGGAAGTGGAAAGGCTGTTTTCATGTCCCTCGGGCGATGTACCTGTGTGGGCAGCAGTTTGAACAAATTAGTCTACTTTCGTGAACGAATGTTGAACTGTTTTACATTCGTTCGCATTTCGCGAATTGGGTTGACTGACCTGGGAGAATTGTAGGAAGTGCTAGGGAATGCTCTGGCAATGTTTTTGTGTATTCATTTGTCTTGCCATCATGGTTAGTCCTCTCTCAGCCAGTGCTACGTCCGAGTCTGTTGATCCATCGGAGCAATTATTTCATCATCAAATTGTGATCGTCGGAGGTGGGTCGGCGGGGATCACTGTGGCTGCTCAATTGTTGAAGCGGTCGCGATCGCTCGATATCTTGATCATCGAACCTTCTGAGCAGCACTATTACCAGCCCGCTTGGACGTTGGTGGCAGGTGGCTGTATGTCATTAGAAGAAACGGTTCAGCCTCAAAAAGACCAAATTCCCAAAGCTGCAATCTGGCGGCAAGATGCGGTAACTCAGTTTGACCCCGATCACAATCGCCTGCGCACACAAGCAGGAACCGTGTTGAGCTATGACTACCTGGTTGTCTGTCCCGGTATTCAGATTGATTGGGATCAGATTCCAGGACTGAAAGAGGCACTAGGGAGCAATGGCGTTTGCAGCAACTATGCGATCGGAGGTGCGACCTATACCTAGGAAGTGATTCATCAGTTTCAAGGTGGCAACGCGATCTTTACTTATCCAGCAACCCCGATTAAATGTGCTGGTGCTCCCCAGAAGATTATGTACTTAGCAGACGAAACTTTTCGACGCAATGGCGTGCGTGAAAAAACCCATCTGAGCTACTGTACAGCGATAGGAAAGATTTTTGGTGTACCCGCATTTGTGCCTGCTCTCACGAAAGTTGTTGAGCGCAAAGCCATTCAGCTGAAGGTGCAGCATAATCTTAAAGCTATCCATGCTGCCGACAAAGTTGCGGTCTTCGAAGTCTCGGGTGAAAACGGTCTTGAAGAGTTGGCCATGCCCTACGACATGATCCATGTGACGCCACCGATGAGTGCGCCGGATACAGTCAAACAGAGCCCCCTAGCCGTTGCGTCCCCTGGGGGCTGGGTTGACGTAAACCAGTACACGACGCAGCACAATCGCTATCCTAATGTGTTTAGCTTAGGAGATGCGTCATCCTTACCGACCTCAAAAACGGCAGCCGCAATACGGGGAGAAGCACCGGTTTTGGTTGAAAATCTTTTTGCTCACATGAACCAGCAAGAGCTGGTTGCAAGCTATAACGGCTATAGCTGCTGTCCTTTGATTACGGGCTATGGGAAGGTCATTCTGGCTGAGTTTGATTATGATGGCAAACCTGATCCTAGCTTTCCGCTAAACCCAACCCAAGAACGCTCTAGTATGTGGGGTCTAAAGCGTCATATTTTGCCTTGGATTTACTGGAATCGGATGCTCAAAGGCGGTGAACATGAAGGTCAGCTCGTTCGCCGCTTCTTCTCATGATCACCGTGAGTCTAAATTGGGTTCTGAGTTGATTTCTAGTGTTTTTGCAACGGCACTATAGAGCTTTTTGGCTAAAATCTGATTGGCTTTGTCCGTCAGATGAATGGGATCTTGAAAGGCCTCAGTTTCAGTTTTGTCATATAGATCTCTTAGATTCAGAGAAGATACATTTGGATAGGTCTTTTTGATCTTCTCAACGGACTGTTGTAGTTGTTCATAGGCTATCTCTATCTGTTGGGGATAGTCCGCGTTGAGTTTGTTCAGAATCGCTTGCTCTGCTGGGGAAGGATTGTGATTGAGGCGATCGCTAATCTCTGGTTGAATAGCCACTATCAAGGGAGTCTTGGCTATTGAAGTGAGGTGAGCTAAGTCTGCTAAGTTGACCTCATAGCGATCGATACGTCGATTTAACTCGAGTTTATCTTTCGGTAGTTCAGGAGGTAAATGCAGAGAATATTTCAGATGAGCTTGGCTGTTGGATTTGGATAGCTGATTCCTTATTGACATCGCATATCGAGTAACCTTGACTGTATAAAAACGATTCAAAAATTGACTTATGGATACTCGAATAGAACGCAAAAAATGTGATCTAGCATTGTCCAAGATCTCATCTATTTGAGGGATATCAGATGCAATTTGATTGCTGGGAGTAAGTAAGTCTGTATAGCCATCGATGAGAACCAGCATATCTGGCTGATAGTGCGATACCTGATGAATAAACTGAGAACGTTCATTGCTGGAGATATAGCCTGGAACCGCAGCATTGATCACACGATATTGCTTTTTCTGGATACGTTTGGGCTTCGCTAGCGCGATCGCTTGTTCGTCGGCATAATAAGGCAGCCGTGGCGGTTGAAACTGACCTGGAGTCTCTTTTTGCTTGCCAACTCGCTCATTGAGTTGACGCTCTAACTGATAGGAAATAGTTGTCTGATCGCTAGAACTGAGTTGGCCAAAAGCCGTAGACCCTCCTAAAACAAAAATTCGCATTTCATTCGTCGGTTTCTTATCACTGAGCAATGGTGCTAGTAATGGTGCTCGGAATCCCTGTGCACTAATACTCCAATGCTGACCCGATTGATCTTTCTGTAGCTCATATCCTTGTAAAGGACTGCGGCGAACTACTAGTTTTCCTTGGGAAGAAAGATCTTTGTAGAGCTTTCCGGAGGCATCCCCATAGGCCAGTCGATAGTCGACGGTGACCGCCGATTTTCCAGCGTATTGCAGAGCGTCTGCGTTGCCTGTCAGACCAAAGCCCAAACGCAGCAGTAATTCTAAACCGAGTAATAGACAGAGGATTAAGACTAATAGCCGCCAACGCCGAGGAGAGGGCTTGCCGTAGGGTCGATAGGACGACTGACTGGAAAAGAAGGATTTACGACGGGTCTTAAACATTCCACCTGGGAGCTAACGGGTTCACATAATACTGCCTAGGGGGAATATCATTGCAACTCGGTAGCTCCCCTATGGAAAGGGGGGAAGACAGCCTTTTGGCAGATTTTGAAAAGAAACACCGATCAAGGTCGAGGGGCTACTCAATACATTTTTTGAGCTTGCTCGCAAAAACATTATGTCTCAAGCTAACAAATTAAGACGCAATAAAAGACTCATTATGCGTCTTACTTGAGACCAGTAGTTGTGAGTTTTCCTGGTGGGCTTTTTTCGACCTTGGCTACCTGGCGGCGCTATTTCTTTGCGATCGCCAGATTGAGTTCGTGAGCCTCATTTCGGACTCAGCTTGAGACCAAGAAGGAGACGGCAAAGTCTCACTTGATACAATATGTTTTGTCGGTATTTTTGAGGGTTTGATGATTAAGCGAAAGATCTACATACCCAACCCAGTTGCAAAAAAATGGTTGAATTAACTCCAAATCCCAGCTTTAGCGTCAAAATGCGCGTTCAAGGGCCAAATCGAGCTGGCATGTTGGCAGGCGTCGTCGAGGCGATCGCGACGGCTCGCGGTAGTCTCAGCACGATTGACCTCATTGAGCAGACACTTCAGGTTTCTGTGCGCGACTTAGTCGTGGATGCGTATAGCGAAGCCCATGCAGCGGCAATCATTACAGCTGTTCAAGCGCTGCCGGACGTAGATTTACTGGGATTTCACGATCGCACTTTTCAGTTGCACCAAGGTGGCAAAATTGTCGTGGGGGGGAAACAGCCCCTGAAGACAGCCTCGGACTTGGCGATGGCCTATACTCCTGGAGTTGGGCGGATTTGTCAGGCGATCGCTGCTGATCCAGAACGCAGCTATGAATTAACCATTAAAGGGAACACCGTTGCGATCGTGAGCGATGGCAGCGCCGTCTTGGGGTTGGGTAATTTGGGTGCAGCGGCGGCCATGCCGGTCATGGAAGGAAAAGCGCTTCTTTTTAAGGAATTTGCCGGTGTCGATGCGTTCCCCATCTGCCTAGACACTCAAGACATAAATGAGATCGTCGAAACCGTCAAGCGAATTGCCCCCGTATTCGGCGGCGTGAATCTAGAAGACATCGCCGCACCCCGTTGTTTTGAAATCGAAGCTAGATTGCGGGCTGAAACCGATATCCTGATTTTCCACGATGATCAGCATGGAACTGCAATTGTTGTCTTAGCGGCTTTGACCAATGCACTGAAACTGGTGGCCAAATCCCTCTCGGAGGTACGGATTGTGATTAATGGAGCAGGGGCTGCAGGAATGGCGATCGCGAAGTTACTCCAAGAGGCAGGAGCAACCCAAATTATTGTCTGTGACTCTAAGGGGATCCTTTCCAAGGCTCGCACAGATTTGAATTCAGAGAAACAGGCCTTCGCCGTTGAAGCTAGCGGTTTTTTGGCGGATGCTATGCAGCAGGCAGATGTTTTTCTTGGCGTGAGTGCACCGGGTGTCTTGACCGTTGAGATGGTAGCAACGATGGCGGAACAAGCGATTGTATTTGCGATGGCCAATCCTATCCCCGAAATCCAGCCTGAAAAAATCCGAGATCACGTCGCAATCATTGCTACAGGACGGAGCGATTATCCCAACCAAATCAACAATGTTCTGGCCTTTCCAGGGGTCTTCCGAGGCGCGCTCGACTGTCGGGCAACTTCGTTTACCGAATCAATGTATTTGGGTGCCGCAGCCGCGATCGCATCCCTTGTTGAGCCCGCTGAACTTGCACCCGACTTAATCGTTCCTTCCGTCTTTGATCCTCGGGTTGCTCCAGCGGTGGCAGAGGCCGTGCGGCAGGTGGCGATCGCTTCCGGAATGGCACGAATTAAGGGATAATCACGCCAGAATAGGCTGATACCAAAGGCCCTAAAACCCTTGCCCAGATAGCTCCAGTAACCTTTAGAGACTTTTTCACGGACTCAGCAGTAGTCAGTCCAAAATAAGCCTTCTTGGACTGACTACTACACACGACTCTTGTCTTGTCTAAGTTTCAACCCACAGACCCACTGCGTAATCCGCAGAAGGTCTGTGGGTTTGCCTAAGTTGCTATCGATAAACTTACGGCCGGACTAATTCGAGTCATCACAGCTTGTTCAGGGTACAATAGTTAGGAATACAACCTGGTTTGTTTTTCTTCTTCCAAAAAGTCTAGTTAACTAGACTTATTGCTATGGCCGCCGCAGAAGTCAATGTTATAGCAGAGCTAAAAAATCCTGAGCTTCAAACGATTGAATCTCGGATTGTGGAACTACTTCAGCAAGATCGCTATCGCTGGCAAGAGCTTGCTCAGCTGGCACTACTCGTACGACGCGAAAGGCTCTATCTTAAGCGAGGGATGCAATCGTTCACCGCCTGGATCAAGGGTATTGCGGAAGCGTCCGGACGGCAACCTTCTTTATTTTGGCGCTACCTTAAAGCGGCAGTTTATTACCTGCGTCAGGTTGAAAGTGAAGATATTGAGCGTATCGGTGAAATCAAAGCGGCCCCAGAAGCACTCGATCGCCTCGAAAAGATTGAACGTCAAGCGCCTCGCCCTGTATTTGAAGCCATGCGCGAAAAGGTGATGGCTGGGGAGGCAACGGTGCTAGAGTGCCGTCAAGTAGAACGGCAGTATCGTCCCGAAAATGCCCTCAGCAATCGTGGACGACCGATTAAAGGTGCTGAGGGAGATTATGCTTACCTGGGTCAGTGGCGCAGTGTTAAGGAACGGGAAACCCTGAAGGCTGAAGCCGAATCCCTTAGCCGTGAACAAGTTACACAATTGCTCCAACACGCCGTCGAAGCCTACGTTTTAACCTGGAGTCGAGACTGTGCCGGAGCGAGTTATGTCGCTCGCAACCATGCTTTTTATACAAACTTGAAGGTTCTCCAAGGCAACCAGCTACAAACTCTAGAGTCGATAGCGGTGGTTCGCTGGGATCTAGCCCAACCGAAGGCTGTGTTTGCCGTCGCGACCAAAAATTGTCTTGCTACATTCGAACAACAACAAGACTGGACAGTCTATCTCAATCTCTGTCACTACTTCAGTCTTGCCATTCCCAAGCAGGACATTGCACTTCAGCAAGCCATTCGTCAACAGACTCCCAGTCATGTTGGCATCTTATTGATAGATCTCAATACAACTCCTAGTGAAGTAACCGGTGAGCTCAGCTATGTCGTTGAAGTTGCCCGAAAACCCAGGAAGGCGGATGCCAATGCCGTCGGGCTTGTTTACGAGGCGTTATACGATGAAGTCATGACTTGGAAGCGCTAACGACTTTCATCGACATCTTTACCTGAAAAAATTACGGTAGCCCTATTCAGACATGAATAGCTACATGGTGAAACTGCTCCTGGCAGAGAGTTTCAGGCATCTTTACCTTTAGAGCACTACCAAGAGATCAACATCACTGAGACATCTAAATCACCATCTCTTTTTAGCCTTATTAGTCTTAGCTTGAGTCTCATTTCGGGCATTGGCAAGACGAGTGAGATCTTGATTGTGTCCCTGATCTTGCAAGCTTCGAACTGTTATTTCCTGCTAAGGTTGTATCTCTTGCCGTTGGAGTTATGCATTGGGTTATGGGTGCGCACAAAAAAATCCTTGTGACAGGAGCAGCTGGGTTTATTGGTTATCACGTATGCCATCAGCTTTTGCAACAGGGAAAACAAGTTGTCGGCATCGATAATCTAAGTGACTACTACGACGTTGTTCTTAAGGAAAACAGAATTTTACGCCTGAAGAAATCTCCTCAGTTTTTATTTCAAAAGCTCGATCTAAGCCATCGTCCCAGCATTGAATACTTATTTCAGAATCACGATATCCAACAGGTAATTCACCTGGGTGCTCAGGCAGGTGTTCGGTACTCAATTCAGAATCCTCATATCTATGTTGAAAGTAATGTCGTTGGGTTTCTAAATATTTTGGAGGGCTGCCGTCATAGTCGTGTGGAGCACCTTGTATTTGCCTCTTCTAGCTCAGTTTATGGCAATAATCGAGATATGCCGTTTCGAGTTAGTCAGAACGTAGATCATCCTGTGAGTCTGTACGCAGCCACCAAGAAATCTAACGAGCTAATGGCTCATACCTACAGTCATCTCTATAATCTACCGATTACTGGATTGCGTTTCTTTACGGTATATGGACCTTGGGGACGTCCGGATATGGCACCCTTTCTCTTTGCCAGTTCTATTTTTCACGAGCAACCCATCAAGGTATTTAACTATGGTGATATGAAACGAGATTTCACCTATGTTGATGATATTGTCGAGGGTGTTATACAAGTTCTTGATCATCTGCCAAAACCGATTTTTTCATTTGATCATCAGGTCAAAACTTTGACACCTGGCTGTAGTAATGTGCCCTATAGAATTTATAATATCGGCAATAATAAGCCCGTTGATTTAATGGAGTTTATTGAAGTTTTAGAACAAGCAATCGGTAAGAAAGCAAAAAAGAATTTTTGCCAATGCAGCCTGGTGATGTCAAAGAAACATTTGCTGACACTAGCGATCTTCATCAAGAGATTGGTTTTGAGGCTAAAACTTCGATCGAAGTCGGCATTCCTCAATTCATAGAGTGGTTTCGCGACTATTACGGTTACGGAACAAGGCCATAGCGAGCGATCGCCCCAGCTGGCCACTCTGCCTTCATCTCAGGCACACCACCTTGCTCTAGCCAAACCCAAACTTGATCTCCAAAGGAGAAATGCCACCACTCCCGAGGATGTCTTAGAAATCCAGCAGATTCCATGGTTAAACGTAAGATTTCGCGGTGTTGGTGAAATCGTTGTGCCTCTAAAACCTGTTCTGCTGTTCGAGAAACAGAAGCTTGAGAGGCAAAATAATTAGGATATGAGCGCTCTGAAATTGCGTCGATGGGCGACCCCATATCTATGACCTGGCCCAGTTGATTGATAAGGGTTACATCCACCGCTGCCCCGGTACTGTGCGGCGGTGGTGTTGCAGGGTCATCACTAGGAATCGCCCAAAAAGTATGTACCTGAGTCCAAAGTTCCGTTTCTGATTCAGGTGTCAGTTTTGCACCCAAGCCCTGCGCAAGACGCTCTTGCTCAAATGTGTAATTGACCATGTATCGCTGCACGGCCACTGGGCGATAGGCATCAAAAATCTGGATGCGCCAATCCGGTTGCGATCGCTGCAAATTCTGCTGAGCTTGGTGTAGCCGGGTCAAAATGCCTTGACGGACAAAAAAAGGAGAGCGATCGCCATAGGGTGCTCCCACTGCAAGGTAGGGATGGGGATCGACGCGCTCGAAAACATCGAGTGGAATGGCAACTAACGGCTCACCACAATCTTGGATCGGTATCGTTTGGTAAGGCTTGAGCATCTTAGGGGAAAATATTTCAGATCCATTGCTTCCCTAGTTGGAACCGTCAAAAAACCGGGTCTTGCAGTGCTTTACAAGACCCGGTTTTCAATGGTAAGCAAAAACAACTAAGCAGCAGTGTAAACGCTGACTTGCTTACGATTTTTACCCTTACGTTCAAAGGTAACAACGCCAGGAATTAGGGCAAAAATTGTATCATCGCTACCACGACCGACATTATTGCCAGGGATAAAGCGGGTGCCGCGTTGGCGGATAATGATACTACCAGCTTTAACCACTTCTCCCCCAAAGCGCTTGACACCCAAGCGCTTTGAATTAGAATCGCGACCGTTACGTGTACTACCAGTACCTTTCTTATGAGCCATGATGTTCTCCTCGTAAAAATTAGTATTCGCTCCAAGCTCTGAAGCGAGGTGCCAGAACCTTTATCGAAACCTTGGTCAAAAACCTGACCTAAGCTTCGACCTCCGACTCGGAAACGGGTAGCCCGTCCGCTGTGTCATTTTGGGCGATCGCCTTACCACCCAGTGAGATCGACTCCACCATAATACGGGTTAGATCCTGGCGGTGACCTTGCTTTTTACGGTATTTTTTCTTGGGCTTCATCTTGTAAACGATGATTTTCTTGCCGCGCAAGTGGCTCATCACCGTCGCCTCGACAGATGCCCCTTCCACGTAAGGCTGACCAACTGTGGTTTCACCGTCATGGCTGAGCAGCAACACGTTTTCCAGGGTCAGAGCAACATCGGGGTCGAGGCCCTGACGATCAATGTCATAGAAGCGACCGGCTTCTACCCAGAGCTGCTTTCCCGCGACTTCAACAATTGCGTAGGTCATGGAGATCTTTCTTTCCTAAAGAGCCGTACAGGTAGCTAAGTGTGTATCGCTGTAACGCCCTCATCGGTTGTTCAGCATCAAACATCAGCATTTTGGTTAAGCCTGACCTGATCCGTGCTGGTTCGAGCCTGAATTCGAACTGGATAATTTGACAGACAGCCTCCAATTATTAAGCAAGGCGATCGCCCCTGTCAATATCCCTGAAAATATTCCCCAAAATCATCCGTGAGAGTTATTCGTGGGTGTGACATCCTCCTAGCGCTGACCTTTTAGGTACAGCGCGGGCTTCCCTGGGTCACCCCAAGGCATTCCTGTTTCACAGGGTCTTGTCGAGGGGTGCCGCGTTGCTGCACCCTCGACAAGACCACCCACGCTCGTTAGACAAACGAGAGACTCGTGGTTTGAACTCCTTGCAGTATGGCTAGTAGATCAGAGCCATTGCTAATTAAGGTATTGTTACCCTGAATGCGTGCGGAGATTGTGTCACTGCTACTCAAACCTGCCCCTAGACCAAATCGATCATTGCTCCCATAGTTGTAGATTCTGACCTGGCCTTCGCCTGCATTGAGAACAAAGCGATCGCTCCCACCACCTGCATAAACTCGGTCATTTCCCGTTCCGGCATCAATCCAGTCATTCCCCCCATTGGCAAAAATCAAATCATTCCCCGCTCCCGTAATGATCACGTCATTGCCTAACCCAGCAAAGATTCGGTCATTACCACTCCCCGTGAGGATCCGATCATTGCCCCCATTGCCGTAGATAGTATTGTGACCATCCCCAGCTTCAATCACATCGTTACCTGCGCCAGCAAAAATGCGATCGTTGCCGCTACCGCTATAAATCCGATCATTGCCGCCATTGCCAAAAATGACATTGTTGCCATTGCCTGCAAAAATATCATCCGGTGCATCCGTGCCGAAGAGGCGATCGTTCCCCGCTTCACCCTCGATTAAATTGGCAATACGCACCCGTACAAACTGATACCCAGGGGCTAGATAATCAGCGTTGGAAAACTGAGGGGAATCTAGGATTCCGCCACTGCCACGGGGATTGAATCCTAGAGCCTGAGTCACCACACCATTCTCATCTACCCCTGTATTGGGAGTTGCCTGACCAAAAAACGCCGTATTAGCCGGGCGTTCATCATTCACCTCGGAGCCAGCATCCCAGGCTTCGCTCGCATCAATGACAAACTCCGCCCCTAAAAAGCGACCATTCGGGCTAAAAATGCGCTCATCCCTTGGATCCGCATTGGCAATAAATTGATCATTGCTTGGCAGAATCATCGCCGCATAGCTAAAGTACTGACTCGTCGTAGCTCTGGGGTCAATGTCCACCGTGGTACGGACTAGATCATTGGGAGCAAAGGGTCCTCCCAAGGTTCCTAAGAGAGCCCCTTGAACCGTACCTTGACCGGCAGCAGCAAACTCAGCAATTACTCCAGTAGGTGCACCATCTTCAGCGAGTTGCTCAACCCCGGCCGACACTTTCTGACCGACTTCAAAGGTTTTAAATTGACCGTTATGAAAGCCAAACCAAAAAGGGGCGATCGATCCACCATTTGAGGAGCCAAATTTTCAACAGAAATAGATAGTTTTTGGGTGTTCATGATGATTTAAAACCAATAGGTTTGAGTTAACAAAATTACCCTGCTCTCAATGCCACGGTAGCTCGACCAAATATCACAAAGTCGAGCGATGCATCTATAAGGAATACACGCAGCTCATCAAACTAGATTTATAAAAATCAAAGAGAATAGTACCGTTTAAGCACCCATTAACTGTCCCTGAAGTCAAGTGCTTAAAAGTATAGGATTTGACTTCAAGCTCTGGCTTCAAGCTCTAACTTTAAGCGACGGGGTAACTGTGCGAAAATGGGCGATCGCACCGTGCGATCGCCCGCCTATGACAGCTTTGATTCTTTCAAATCAGTGGACTACTCAAGACCATCTCCCCCGTAGCATTGGGAATTGTCCCCGTATCCTCAAGCGTAATCGATACCGATGGCGCATTGGCCCAATTACGAATCGGAATCTGAATAAAAACACGCCCCTGGGCATCTGGTTTAAATTCCATACAGTAGATTTTTTGACCATCAATCATCGCCCAGAGCTGATAGGCTTTTCCTGCCGGAGGAGCGGGGAGCTTTTGCAGCGTGAGGATCGCTGTTTGCACCTGGGGGCAATGACAAGACTGCCCGAAGAGGTAGCGGTTAGCCCTCCCGAACCGTTAAGCGGGAGGAGCCGATTGTTGGCCCGCTGGAGCAGCGCTAGGGTATCGAGACGGGGATCAAGCTGGGACTGAAGTTGGGCAAGATGCGATCGCATCTGATGGGCTTGACTCTCCGATTGGGTCAGCCGTTGTTCGGCAAGCCGTAGCTCCTGATGCAACTGGCGCGTGGTCAGCCCCCCTGCGATCGCCAGCCCCGCCGCGACCGAAAACCCCAGCCACGGCACCCAGGAGCGCTGCCTCAGCGGTCGAGTTGCCCTGGGCTGCTTCAGCATCACAGGGGACTCTTGGCCAAAGGCTGCCGCATCCTGTAGGACTAGATCGCGCAATGCCAATGGAGGCTCAGCCGTTTCTGGCAGTGCCAACGGGAGCACATGCAGCGTCTCTTGCAATTGAGCCAGCTCCGCAACTGCGTCAGGATGCTCAGCCAGATAGGCCTGGACAGCGATCGCTTCATCCGGCGACAGATTCCCGAGCACGTACCCAGCCGTTAAGTCCTGCCACAAACTCTGAGCACCCTGGACCTGATCATCCTGGAACCAACTATCGAAAGATTCAGCCTCCGCATTATCCCACTCACCCATAGCTAATTCATCACATGCTTCAAGAGTTGACGCAGTTTCAATAATCCCTGACGGGAGCGACTTTTAACAGTCCCCAGGGGAACCGCTAACCGCTCCGTAATTTCTGCATGGGACAAACCCTGATAATAAGCCAGCTCCAATACCTCGCGCTGATAGGATGGTAACTTCGCCAAGGCTTGACGGACGTGACTGGCAAGCTCATGGAGCGACAAATCCTCCAGCAGCCCCGGTGTGTCATCCAAAGGGATGATCGCTTGTTTACACTGTTCCAGCAGCCGTTGTTGAGACTTCGTTGTTCGAATGCGATTGAGAGCCTGCGATCGCGTCATCATCATCAAAAACACTAGCATCGACCCCCGAGCCGGATCGTAGGAGGGTTTGCGCCATAGCAGGAGAAAGACCTCGTGGGTCAGATCTGCGGCGTCTTCGGGAGACCCCAACAGCCGCAGGGCGAGGCGATAGACAGGCGTGCTATAGCGATGGTAAAGGATATTCAAGGCAGACAACTGCCCAGCATGGAGATCACGAAACACATCTACATCGGAGGGTTCAGCTGGGGGCATGGTCTGGCAGTCGATATTCTGATGCGCTACAGCAGTCTGGTAGCCCAGGAGACGATGGCTCACAGGTGGGAACTCCTAGGGGACAGCAAGGGACTGAAAGCGATCGCTCTTAATCCTAGGGCAAGTCTAGTGAGGATTTCCTAAGCTCAGTCTGAGAAAAGTCTGAATGTTTCCTGAAAAATGGCTGAACGAGTAGAGGCGACTAGAGGCGGATTCTAGGGGCCGATCGCTCAGGAGGGCGAGGTCTTTGACTTTGACTTTGACTTAAAAGCAAGCGATCGCCGCTACCTCAAGCCGAAACTCACCCGCAACAAAGGCAGGATTGAGAACGCCGTCATATTCAAACTTGCTCAGCATGAGCTGCAGTGCTCGGATGCGGCTGGAATCGAGCGATCGCCCGTCTTTCACTGTCTTTGCTCGCATCACCGGCACCAAGCGATCGAACGGGATTCGGACGGTGATCCACTGATTCTTGACCGTATCAAACGAATAGGCAAAGGCAACGCTATCCCAACCTCCATCGTCTCGGGTCAAAAACTTATAGCGCTGACCATCTCCCTTGACGCGCAGCGTCACACCGAGTTTTCCAGACAGATCGAGTGGCGGATCAAAATTGCGGGTTCGCACCGAGGCAAAACCACCGTTATTGTCCGTAGATACAAGCCCAGAAAAAACTGCATTGCCTGCTTCTAGGCGAATACCACTGGTGCTAACGCCACCCATCACCACATCATCAACAGCGCCCCAAATCTGGTTGATTTGTAAGCCGGGCTGAGCAAAGTCAAAGATGACTCCGGTTTGGGGTTGCGGCGACGAAGGAGAAGGTGAGGCATAGAACATGGTTTGAACCCAGCTAAGAACGGGGATGACCTCAAAAAAGGTCAGCGTTTTCCAGAAGCGATTGAAATCCCAGGTACGAAATGAAGCCATCGTTTCTCTTTGGCGCTCCCTTTAGAGCAGTTAGCACTAGCTCCATCCTGACACAATTCAATCAAACCCGTTCCAGTTACACTCACTGTCTAAGACCTGGGCACTGTCTAAGGCCTGGTTAAGGTGTTTAGAGAACTCTCTGGGTCTTCTCAGGACATCTAAAGAAAGTTTGGCGATCGCTATAATTTCTTACCAAACCGACGTTTCAAATCCTCTAAACTGGCCTGACCCTGAGGCCGATCCACCGCCGGATTTATCTGGGGTTTGCCAGCCTGACTGGGCTTTGGCCTGCCAGATTGTGGACGATCTCGACCCAGAGGTTGCTCGGCTTGAGTCGGACGAGCGGTACTGGCCGCCGCCGCCGTGGTCGCATTGCCCGCCACGGCCTTGATTGAAAGCCCAATCCGCTTGAGCTTCTCATTCACCTCCATCACCCGTACCTTTACCACCTGGCCCACTTTGACAACCTGCTTGGGATCGCTGACAAACTGATTGGCAAGCTGCGACACATGTACCAGCCCGTCCTGGTGAACCCCAATATCCACAAAGGCACCGAAATTGGCTACGTTGGTGACGATGCCTTCAAGTTCCATGCCTTCTTTGAGATCGCTGATTGCATTGATGTCATCGCGGAACTGGGCGTAGGTGAATTGCGCCCGTGGGTCGCGACCTGGTTTTTCAAGCTCCGTCAAAATATCACGTAACGTCGGTTCTCCAACGGTTTCAGTAACGTACCGTTGGAGATCAATTCGATCGATCTCAAGCCCTTTTAATTCATCTTTGGATGTGAGAACAATTTGGCAATCTTGTAAAATTGTCGAAACAATTCTATAGCTCTCTGGGTGAACTGCCGTGTTATCTAATGGATTTTTACCGTTGCGAATGCGAAGAAAACCGGCACATTGTTCAAAGGCTTTGGGGCCAAGTTTAGGGACTTTGAGAAGTTGCTTGCGATCGCCAAATGCGCCATGCTCATTCCGATAAGCCACAATATTGTTGGCGATCGTCCCACTAATCCCCGAGACATACATCAACAGCTCCTTCGAAGCCGTATTCAAGTCCACACCCACGTAATTAACGCAGCTCTCCACTGTCTCTGCTAGTTTTTGTTTTAATAACTTTTGATCGACGTCATGTTGATATTGACCGACACCAATCGATTTTGGATCAATCTTGACCAATTCAGCGAGTGGGTCTTGCAATCGACGGCCAATACTGATAGCTCCGCGTACGGTAATGTCGAGGTCTGGGAATTCTGCGATCGCCACCTCACTGGCTGAATAGATCGACGCCCCGGACTCATTCACCATCACCTTAGTCGGCATCTGTTTCAGTTTGCTTAGATCCAGCTGTTGAAAAACCTCGGCGACAAAGGTTTCTGTCTCACGACTGGCCGTACCATTGCCGATCGCAATCAACTCAACCTTGTATTGCTCAATTAACCGTTTGAGTATTCGGGCCGCCTGTTCCCGATTGCCTGCACCTGTGTGCGGAAAAATCGCTTGATAGTCAAGATACTGACCGGTTTGGTCAATCACTGCCACCTTACAGCCTGTGCGGAAACCGGGGTCGAGCGCCAGGGTCGGCTTCATCCCCGCCGGGGCCGACAGCAATAGATCGCGGAGATTGGTTTCAAAGGTCTTAATCGACTCGATATCCGCCCATTCCTTTTGCTCAGCGATGACGCTATTCACCAAGCTCGTCTTCATCAGCCGCTTGAATGCATCCCGAATCAATGCCTGATAAAACTTGCGCACAGCGGCATTTTTGCTGCGCAGAATACGGCTGTCGAGTTCAAAGAGTACAGCATCTTCGTCAAAATTGAGGCCAAAGCTCAAGACGCCTTCGGCTTGGCCGCGCATCAGGGCCAGGAGATTATGGGGCGCAACGGATTGAAAACTGCGCTGGTAGTTGCGATAGGTTTCAAACTTCGTGCTGCCCTCGGGAAATTCAGCCTTGATTTTGGCCGCAAACACCCCCTCTCGCAACACAAACTCTCGTACCCAAACTCGCAAATCCACTTGTTCAGCAACGCTTTCTGCGAGGATGTCGGCTGCGCCCTGCAGCGCGTCTTCAACAGTTGCAACGCCTTTTTCAAGGTCGATATATTTGCTGGCCTCAGACTCCAGATCACCCTCCAGATCACCCTCAACAGCCTGGGTGTTGTTAAGCCATTCAACCCAATCGGCCAAGGGTTGTAATCCCTTCTCTCGGGCCAGAGTGGCTTTGGTGCGGCGCTTGGGCTTGTAGGGCAGGTAGAGGTCTTCGAGTTCTGTTTTTTGATCGCAAGCTTCGATTTTGGCCTGGAGTTCGGGGGTGAGTTTGTTTTGCTCGGCGATCGCCCTCAATATGGTCTGCTTACGCTCATACAGCTCACTCAAATAGCCTTGGCGCTCTTGAATTTGCCGCAGTTCAATTTCATTCAGTTCCCCAGTACGTTCCTTGCGGTAGCGCGCCACAAATGGAATCGTTGCACCCTCATCAAACAAATCCAGTGCGCTCTGCACTTGGTTAGACCTCAGGTTGAGCTCCTGGGCAATTTGGTGGGAAAAGGAGGCGGTGGGCATAGCACAAGTCTACAAGTGAATTGGGTCGAACTCAATGCAGTTCGACCCATTATCATCGCTAAGTATCGCTAAGTTGACGAAGGCGGATTAAACACATCTAGATGAGCGGCGAAAATTATCTAGCCCAAGACCTGGGCCGCTGCTGCGACACCTGCACCGGGGCTAGGCGGTTGATGGCCTAGGGCGATCGCCGCTGCTTCGATCGCCGCGACACCGGTAAGAACATCGCGATCGCTCGCAAAGCCCAAATGGCCAATGCGAAAAATCTTGCCCTTGAGGCTGTCTTGCCCTCCAGCTAATGCAATATCAAACTTGTGCTCTACGAACTTACGCAATTTCTCCACATCTAAAACATCAGTCCCGAGTACTGCTGTTGCCGCCGTACTGGCTGACTCATCCGACGCAAACAACGGCAAACCGATCGCCTGCATTCCCGCACGGGTGGCGCGGGTCAGGCGTTCATGGCGCGCAAAGATACTCTCTAGCCCTTCCGCCTGCATCATTTCCAAGGCCGCTTGCAGCGCAAAATAGAGATTCACCGGTGGTGTAAAGGGCGTTAGATCCTTGGCGGCATTTTTGCGATAGGCCTTGAGGTCAAAGTAAAACTTGGGCAACTTGGCCGTTTCATAGGCCTGCCAAGCCTTCTGGCTCACTGCAATAAAACCCAGCCCCGGCGGCATCATGTAGCCTTTCTGCGAGCCTGAACAAACAACATCGAGCCCCCATTCATCCACAGGCACTGGACTAGCGCCCAAACTGGTCACGGCATCGACGATCATCAACGCCCCGTGGGATTTAACGTAGCCACTGATAGTCTGGAGATCATTGAGCACACCTGTTGAGGTTTCGCTATGGGTGACCACGACCGCTTTGATGGTTTTTTCGGTGTCAGCCTCTAGCTTTTCACGAAAGGTTTCTGGATTGAGGGGTTTGCCCCAATCGACTTTGATTTCATCCACATCTAAGCCAAAGGCTCGAGCCATATCGACCCAGCGTTCACCAAATTTGCCATTGTCAGAAACAATCACGCGATCGCCCGCACTCAAAAAGTTAACCATTCCGGCTTCCATGGCTCCAGTGCCACTGGCTGCTACAACCAGCACATCGCCTGTGGTTTGGTGCAGCCACTTGAGGCCAGCGGTCACATCCTTGGCGATCGCGCTAAATGCCGCAGTGCGGTGACCAATGGTGTGTTTGCCCATGGCCTGAAGGACCTTCTCCGGCACCGGAGTAGGTCCCGGAATCATGAGCATCATTTTGTTATCCATGGGGGTTCCTGTCCTGCGCGATCTCAGCGGCGGGTGATGAGTCATCAATGGGGTAAGGGGTGTGAGCAATCAAAACGATTGATGATTACCACCATTGGTTTTCTAGATTACGATTTCCCCTGCGATAAATCGCGCTCCAATCAAAAAAAATCCACAATTTAGGCTCAGCACCGTCCACAATGGAGCGATCCCCGATTTACCCGATTTATCTTTCGGCATTCTTTCGGCATGGCTCGATCTGGACATACCTTACCGGTGTTCGCTTGTGCGGCAGCGATCGCAGCCCTCCGAATTCTGCTGCGGAGCGATCGCTTCCCGGCTCCCACGGTCGCATTCAATTTGCTGAATCCGGATGCGATCGCGACCATCCCCATTGAACAAGCAGCACGCCTCTCAGACACCATGGCCCTGGCCATTACACGTAGTGATCCCGGTGACAATCTGGATTTGACAAGGGATACACCGGTTTGGGCCTGGGTTGAACTCGACCCCCTGGGACAGGAGGAGGCGATCGCCATCGCAGGCGGGGAAGGGATCGGGATCCAATCCCAAGGCACCGCAGCCATTTATCGCTATGCCCGCGAATTGCTGCTACACCACCTCGAAGCCGAGCGCCAAGGCCACAAACTTCGCGTCACCCTGATTTTGCCGGAAGGTCGAGCCCTGGCGGAGCGCACCTCCAATGCCGCGTTTGGTGTCGTGGAGGGGCTCTCGCTCTTAGGCACCAGTGGTATTGCCCAGCCCCTCAGTGCTCCGGATCAGCTTGAAGTGTTCCGGCTCCAGCTGCGATCGCAAGCCTCTCAGTGCAAGCATTTAATTTTTTGCATTGGCGAAAATGGCCTCGATCTTGCGCCGACCCTGGGTTTCCCCCCAGAGCGCCTGGTCAAAACGGCCAATTGGCTGGGGCCGCTGCTCGTGGAAGCGGCCATGCAGGAGATTGAAGGGGTGATCTTGCTGGGATACCACGGCAAACTCATCAAGCTGGCGGGCGGGATTTTCCATACGCATCACCAAGTTGCCGATGGACGCCAGGAGATTCTGACGGCGATCGCAGCCGACCAAGGTTTACCGACGCCCTTACTCCAAGCGCTTTACCAGGCTCAAACTGTCGAAGCGGGTCTAGGTCTTTTGCGATCGACTCGCTTGTCAGCCCCATCTCAATCTGATCTCGTGCAAACTGATCTCGTGCAAACCGATCTCTTGCAAACCGATCTCGTGCAAACGGTTTATCGGGCGATCGCCGCTCGCATTGATCAACGCGCCACAGATTATGTCCGCAAACATTGCGGGGACATGGGCTCGGGCCGATCGCTGCGGGTTGGGTGTATTTTGTTCGATCGCCAGCGTCAGGTGATTGTTGAGAGTGATGAGGCGATCGAACAAAAACGGGGGGGGTGAATTTCTGGCAATGGCGACGGCCTGATTTTCCTGCCAGAATAAGCCTAGTTATGGTTGCGTATTATTTTTGCCGATATGGCTGCGATCTCTCGTGATGAACTGCTGGCACTGATCGACTTGGCCCAGGCCGAAAATCGGGAGGAGCTGGATCTGTCGGGAATGGAGCTGACAGAGCTGCCCCCTGAGATCGGGAAGCTGACGAAGCTGCGGAAGCTGGTGCTGGGCAAGGTGACGGAGTGGAACTGGGTGGGTGGCAAACTAGTTCCAACCTTGGTGACCAATCAGCTGACCGCATGGCCCGAGGAACTCCAGCTTCTGACCCATCTGCGGGAACTTGATCTGAGCGGAAATCCCCTGGGCTGTTGTCCGGATTGGATTGGAAAATTCGGGCTGCTGGAGCAGCTACAGCTGACCAGCATCGGCTTGTCGGAAATCCCAGACTCGCTCGCGGCGCTGACCAATCTGACGGAACTTTGGCTCCATAGCAACCAAATCACGTCCATCCCAGACTCGTTCGCAGCGCTGACCAATCTGACTTGTTTAGATCTGGAGAAAAATCAAATCACCGATATTCCAGTCGTACTCCAGGCCCTGCCCAAGCTAGCTCAACTCGATCTCCGGGGCAATCCCCTCAGCGTTCCCAAGGATGTTTTGGACTCCGATGCCAACACCCGAGACGACAGCGATCGACCCGCCGCAAAACCCATCCTCGACTACTACTTCACCACCCGCGACCCCAACGAAATCACCCATCTATACGAAGCCAAACTCCTCATCGTCGGCGAAGGCGAATCCGGCAAAACCAGCCTCGCCAACAAACTCATCACCCCCGAATCCCCACTCCAACCCCAGCCCACCACCCACGGCATCGACATCCTCCCCTGGGACTACACCCACCAAGACCACCCCTACCGCATCCACATCTGGGACTTCGGTGGCCAAGAAATCTACCACGCCACCCACCAATTCTTCCTCACCGAACAATCCCTCTACCTCCTCGTCGCCGACAGCCGCAAAGAAGACACCGACCACCCCTACTGGCTCAACATCATCCGCCTGCTCAGCAACAACAGCCCCGTCCTCCTCGTCCGCAACGAAAAAGACGATCGCCCCTGCAACCTCAACCTCCGCGAACTCCGCACCGAATTCGACGCCCTCTCCATCCCAAAACCCATCAACCTCGCCGACGATCGCGGCCTCCCCGACCTCCGCAAAGCCATCCAGCGCCAGCTCGAAGACCTCCTCGGCCCCGGCATCCGCTTCCCCAACAAATGGTTCAACCTCCGCAACAGCCTCGAAAACGACAAACGCAACCACATCACCCTCCACGACTACCAAGCCACCTGCCGCCGCCATAACATCACCGACGAGCGTGAAATGCTCACCCTCAGCAACCACCTCCACCAGCTCGGCACCTGCCTCCACTTCCAACACGACCCCATCCTCAAACACACCCTCATCCTCAAACCCAACTGGGGCACCGCCGCCGTTTACAAAGTATTGGACAACGATCGCGTCACCCAAAACCTCGGCCAATTCAGCACCGCCGACCTCAGCGACATCTGGAGCGATCGGCAATACACCAACCTTCAGGACGAACTACTCCACCTGATGCGCCAATTCAAAGTCTGCTACGAAATCCCCCACCGATCGGGCCATTACATCGCCCCCCACCTCCTCAGCACCGACTCCCCCGACTACCCCAACTGCTGGAGGAGCCCCACCACGATCGCCCTACGCTACGAATACGAAGGCATCATGCCCAAGGGCCTCCTCAGCCGCTTCATCGTCGAAATGCACGAAGACATCGAAAACGTCTCCTGCCCCGACCAAGCCCTCGTCTGGCGAACCGGCGTCGTCCTGAGCCGAGCCAACAACCGCGCCGAAATCCTCGAAACCCAAATCCGCAACGAAATCCAAATTCGCGTCAGTGGCCCTAGCCCCCGCGACCTCCTCACCGTCATCCACCACGAATTCACCAAAATCCACAACAGCTTCGGCGATCAACTCCACTACGACACCCGCATTCCCTGCAATTGCAGCTGCTGTAAACCCAGCAAAAAACCCAACAGCTTCACCCTCAAACTAATCGACACCTACATCGAACGAGGCCAACCGACCATTCAATGTAATGAAAGCGCCGAAAATGTCCAAGTCCGTAACCTACGCGATGGCGTAATTGCCCCCGATCGGTTCGATAAACCAGGGTATGAAGCATTCATGGGCTACGATCGGCCAGACTTCGGCCCCGATCTAACCTCGGTGCGATCGCGCAAACCATCCAGCCCCAAAAGCCGAAAACCTAAAGCAGAAAAATCAGTTCAGCCGATCGTCAACGTTACCGTACACGCCAATAATCAACAGGAGCAAACCATGACTAACGACAAAATTTGGAACGGCGATCGCATCGATGGCGATAAAGTCATGGGCGATAAAGTTGCGGGCAACAAAATGCAAATCAACACCGTTCAGGGGGACGCGATCGCAGGCAACAAAATCGTCAATGCCCAAAACCTCACCGAAGCCGCCAAAGACATCAAAGCACTACTCAATCAAATCTCCGCGACCGACACAACGAAGAATCCAATGCTCATCGCCGTAAAAGCGATCGCAGAAATTGAGAACAACCCAACCCTCAAAACCCGCATCCTTAACGCAGGCAAAGAAGCTGGATTTGCCGCCCTCGACGCCGCCGTCGATCACCCCGCCATCAAAATCGTCACTGCCGCATTGAAAGGGGCGATCGACGCCTAAGCGCTTTCAATGCCAGAAAACGCTTAAAACGACACCTGTATTGGTGGATATCCGGAAAAACCGGGCATTATAGAAAAACAAACTCACTCAAAATGGACTAACCGTTTGCTCAGAGGATTCAGCATTCAAACGAACTGGCCCTAATCAACATTCCCTCGTCAACGGCAATCCTCAATCACCGATGTAAAACTATCAAAACTCATAAAGATTGAAACAAAAAGGACATGTACCCTGGTGAATACCCAGAGAGCCCGAGTACATTAAAAAAACAGGTGCAACGGGTGCAAATACAAGTCAGGTGCAGGCCAACATCGATGAAATCATCGAACTCGCAACCTCACGTTTTTTTACCCATGCGATACCCCAATAGACTGACGCAATGTTTCCGCTTGCCTGTGGTGGCGGCTAACCTGACTGTTGCGAACCTAACCCGTTTTAGCCTAGCAATCTCAAGCGTATTAATTCTAGGGGGGCAAGTCCAAGCAGAAGAGACATGGCCCCACCCTGTGCCACCCAATCCGCTTCAAGACACCCAAAACGATACTCCCAAAGATGCAGTCCTGCGCTGGAACGAAACCACTCTAAAGGCGATTAGCTTGGCCAAACTTGGGCCTACCCCGACCTCTCGTGCCATTGGCATCGTAACCACCAGCATGTATGACGCTTGGGCAGCCTACGATCAGCGCGCCATCGGCACCACGCTTGGAAATTCACTTCAGGTGTCTGCCGAGCACATTAACGACAGCAATAAACAAACCGCCTTGAGCTTTGCCGCTTATCGCACGCTTAGCGATTTGTTCCCAGCCCAGACCGAGTTGTTTAACCAACTTATGACTGAGCTAGGCTATGACCCTCAGCTCGCCACGACCGAAACCACCAGCGCTGCCGGAATCGGCAATTATGTCAGCCAGCAGCTCATTGCTTCTCGCCGAGCAGACGGCTCCAACCAATTGGGAGGTTATGCTGATATCAGCAATTATCAACCCCTCAACCGTTGGAACGACATTCAAGACCCTGCCCACTGGCAACCCCTCAGCCTTGATGGTGGCCAAAAAGTTCAAACATTTTTGACTCCCCATTGGGGCAAGGTCACTTCCTTCGCGCTCACGTCGGGCAATCAGTTTTTGCCACCGCCGCCAGAGCCTTTTCAAGATGAAAGTGGCCAGCTCAATCCGGATTTTGTGGCCCAGGCACTTCAAATTTTGGAATACAACGCAGAATTGACCGATCGCGAAAAAGTGATCGCAGAATACTGGGCAGACGGCCCAGGTACGATCCTACCGCCAGGACATTGGCAACAATTTGGGCAAACCGTTTCAATCCGAGACCAACTCTCCCTCGACGACAATGTCAAACTTTTCTTTGCCCTCGGCAACGCTATGCTCGATTCAGGGATTGCAGCCTGGGATGCCAAAGTCACCTACGACTATGTGCGGCCCATTAGTGCTATCCGCTACCTAGCTCAAAACAATCTGCTGCCCACAGACCACGCCAACGTAAGACTCAACGCTGCAGGCCAAACCGAAATTTATGCCTGGGCTGGCCCCAATCGGGGATCGGACTGGATTTTGGGCAGCGAGTGGCTGCCCTACCAGGCGCTATCATTTGTGACCCCGCCGTTTGGAGAATACGTTTCGGGGCACAGCACCTACAGTGCCGCCGGGGCAGAGATTCTGCAACGGTTTACGGGCAGTGAGGCCTTCGGACTCTGCCACCTAGAGCCCGCTAACAGCTCCCGGTTTGAATCGGCAACGCCCAACGAACCCGTCGAACTCTGCTGGGATACATTTACGGCGGCAGCGGATCAAGCCGGGATGTCGCGGCTGTATGGTGGAATTCACTTTGCCGACGGAGATATTCAAGGACGAGTTTTAGGGCGATCGGTGGCGGGTGCCGTTTGGGATAAGACGCAGTTTTATATCAACGGAGGACAGACCACGAAAGTTCCGGAACCGTCAGCAGGCTTGGGGTTCGCGATCGTCCTCTGGGGCATGGCCAGACGCTCTTCCCAGCCGAAAAAGATAGGCCTAAAACCATAGGCTCAAAGAAAACGCTTCGACCCCCTGGTTTCAACCCCAATCAGGATCGGGGATACCGACCCCCACGAATGGTGGGGACACGTCCCAGCTCGGGCATTGGGCACGGAATTCGTGCCCACCATTCGCTCTAACTTAATTCGTATGACTCAGATTCGTGTGCCTTAGCGCTTACCGGCCACCTTCTTCTTCGCGAGCTTGCGCAGGCGAATCGATTCTGGCGTCACCTCGAGTAACTCATCAGGGCCGATGTACTCTAGCGCCCGCTCTAGGCTCATATCCATCGGCGTTTGCAACTGCACCAGTTCATCCCCACCCGCCGCGCGGTGGTTGGTGAGCTGTTTGGCCTTGCAGATGTTCAGCTCCAGATCTTGAGGGCGATTATGCTCGCCGATGATCATGCCTCGGTAGACCTTAGTACCCGGTTCAATGAAGAACGTACCCCGATCCTCCGAACCCTTGAGCGAGTAGAATGTCGCCGTTCCCTCCTCAAAAGCAATCAACACACCGTTGCGGCGAGTGTCGAGGTCACCACAAATCGGGCGGTAGTCGAGGAAACTGTGGTTCATAATCCCGTCACCTCGAGTAATCCGCATGAAGTCCCCTCGGAAACCAATCAGGCCGCGTGCCGGAATAATGAATTCGAGTTGGGAACGACCATTCGCACCGATTTGCATATTCTGCATTTCGCCCTTGCGCTGGCCCAGTCGCTCGATACAACCGCCCATGCCGTCTTCCGGCACATCAAGCACTAACAATTCGTAGGGTTCGCAGGGTTGACCGTTGACCTCACGGTAGATCACCTGAGGCTGGGATACTTGGAACTCGTAGCCTTCACGACGCATGTTTTCGATCAAAATACCCAAGTGGAGTTCGCCGCGACCTGAGACCAAAAACTGCTCGGGAGAGTCGCCCTGAACCACCCGCAAGGCCACGTTGGTTTCGAGCTCACGGAAGAGGCGATCGCGCACCTGCCGCGAGGTGACAAACTTGCCTTCTTGGCCCGCAAAGGGCGAATCGTTCACACAGAACGTCATTTGTAGCGTCGGCTCATCCACCTTGATCAGCGGCAACGCCTGGGGCTCATTTGGGCAGGTGATGGTCTCGCCAATGTTGGCGTCGGCGAAACCGGAGATTGCCACCAAGTTCCCCGCCGCCGACTCCGCAATCTCGACCCGCTGAAGTCCCTCAAACCCGAGCAGCTTGGTAATCCGGCTTTTGACAATACTGCCATCTTCCCGAATCAACGCCGCCTGCTGACCCGACTTAACCACGCCATTGTGAATCCGGCCAATGACAATCCGGCCCAAATAATCGGAGTAGTCCAGCGTCGTCACCTGCATTTGCAGGGGCTTTTCGGGATCGCCAACCGGAGGCGGTACATGACGCAAGATCGCCTCGAACATGGGCTTCATGTTGTCAGACTCATCCGCCATGTCAGCCTTGGCAAATCCAGCCAGACCCGAAGCAAACAAGTAGGGAAAATCGCACTGGTCATCGTCTGCGCCCAGCTCGATGAATAGATCTAGCACTTTATCCACCGCTGTCATCGGCTCAGCTCGTTCGCGATCGATTTTATTCACCACGACGATCGGGCGCAGCCCCTTCTCCAGAGCTTTCTTGAGTACAAAGCGCGTCTGGGGCATTGGGCCTTCGTTGGCATCCACGATCAAAATACAGCCATCGACCATGCCCAAAACTCGTTCGACCTCACCGCCAAAGTCCGCGTGACCCGGGGTATCGACAATATTGATCAGCGTGCCTTCATAGCGAACCGCCGTATTTTTGGAGAGAATCGTAATGCCGCGCTCTCGCTCAATCGCATTCGAGTCCATCACGCAATCCGGAACTTCCTCGCCTTCTCGAAAGACACCAGACTGTCTGAGCAGAGCGTCCACGAGCGTGGTTTTGCCGTGGTCAACGTGGGCGATGATTGCGACGTTCCGAATGGGAAGAGACATGTGTTTACGGCCCCGGAGGTGGGGGAGAACTTATGATTGGTCTGATTTTTGTAACAAAACTTTCACAATCTTAGCTTAAGGACTGCTCAATTGCGGTCTCAAGTTCGTCTTGATCCAAACTTGTGAGCACAAAGACTTCCTGACACCCTTTACCCTGGCGGGCAATCAGCTTGAAGCCGCCGCGAATGGGAACGGAAACTTTGAGCAACAGCTTGGGCACATTACCGCGCGCGCGTCCAAGTACCGCAGGGGTTACAGTGTAAATTCCGGGCTGCTGACAAAGTTTTCTGAGCTTCGGAATCAAACCTTGAAGATGGGTTGAGTGGTTCCACACGAGGCGTCCCTCATCCTTCATGCCGCCTCCAGCGGGGCCATTGTCAGCCCCGCTCGGCGCAGCTGCTGGTGGTGGAGTTCGGCTTGTTCTTGGGGGCCCACCCAGACGATCGCTCGTCCCTCAAAATGCACCTCGTTCGTCAGATCCCAGGCGCGATCGGAAGTCATACCCGGAATATACTTCATCAGCATTTGCGATACATGCTGAAAGGTGTTCTCTTCGTCGTTCAGGACAATAATTTTGAAGTTCGGATAGGGTTTCCGAATCGTTTGGGCTGTTTTCTCGGGGGTCAGCGTCGGAATGCCGGCAGCGTTACGGATCGGGTTAGGGATGGAGTTGTCGATGAACATGGCAGACGGTAGTGATCACAATTATTAATATAGTCAAACCGATGTCCCATTGGCTTCAGAACCTCGCCTATGGTAGATATTAAGGAACGTGAACGACAAGCACGCGGGTTCACAGGCTGCGGGTTCACAGGCTGCGGGTTCGCGAGTGACCCGTGTGTCAGTTTTCTTGTTCATGCATGTTCATTCATTTTATCTAGGAGCGATCGCAATGTTGACTCTCGGTTGGGCCGCGCTGGTTGCCCTGTTTACGTTTTCAATTGCGATGGTGGTCTGGGGCCGCAATGGCGACGGCAGTATCGGGCTTTAGACTTGATCACAGGTTAAATTCTGAGAGGTGAGCTGATGGATTATTCGGCACCAACGATTTTGGCGACCGTTGCTCTGGGGCTAATGGCAGTGCTTTCCCTCGGAGTCATTTATCTAACCGCCTATGAGTGGCGCGAGCGCCGTCGTCAAAAACGAGACAGTCTATAGGACAGATTCAATTCAGCCACGGATTATGTTGGTTGATCCGTAGCACTGAGGCTCGCCTGATCTGAGTGAACGATCATTCATCTGGATCAGGCAAGACCTTACAGGCGTACCTGAGCAATCAGCGATTCAGTGCGCTCGACCCAGTCTTGGTTCTTTTGGCTGCGAAACAGGTCTCGTGCGTAGGTCAACATTTCCCGCGCATCTTTTTCTTTGCCCAGCGCAATAAACGCCAGTCCAGCGCCATAGTAGGCATTGGCATAGCGTTGATCCGCTGCCGCCGAATCCGTAAACGACTCTAAAGCCGGAACCCACTGGCGGCGCTGAAGACGCAGGGAGCCAATGCTGTACTGAGCCTCTGCATAGCTTTGGCGCAGGCTAATGGCGCGCTGAAATTGCCCTAAGGCTTCCTCGGTCTGGCCCTTTTGCTGATAAGACAAACCCAGATAATAGGCCGATTCCGCAGACTGGGGATCAAGTTGAGTCGATTTCTGGAAATGATAAAACGCGTCAGCCTGCCGGTTGTTTTGCCACAGCACCTGGCCTAGGTTGTAGTGCAGCACGCCTAGCTCTGGCGAGACCCGCAGGCCTTCCCGCAGATAGGATTCGGCTTGCTCATAATTTTGGCCTTCGAGCAATGCTGCTCCTAGGTTGGCATAGGCAAGACCAAAGCGAGGGTCAGTACGAGTCGCGGTGTAAAACGAACTCGCAGCCTCTTGCAGTAGCCCTTGAGAACGGTAGGCCAAACCCAGATTGTAGTGAGCTGGGGCAAGGATCGGGTCGCTGGCGATCGCGTTCCGAAACGCCAAAATGGCCGCTTCAGTGCGGTTTTGCTGAATTAACCCCAGCCCTTCTTGCAGCCACTGCTTGGCAATCACCGTCGGGTCGGTGACTTGAGCCAGCTGCACGGCCATTGACGGCCTGGTCACCAGAACCCCATCCGTCTGAGCCAGAACAGGTTGCGCTAGGACACCTAGAAAACCCCAGGCCGCAGCACCCAAAAAGATTACACCTAAAGTATTAGGCCGATTTACTTGACAAGTCATTGACACACGTCTCTGTAAAAATCGCTGGAAAACGACCTCATCCTACACCCTGGGCGTAAAGACGGCGGGATCCTGGAGCGATTTGTTCGAGAGAGAACCGGAGTGTTGGAAAGAACTGATTTATGATGAGGGGGTTTGATGAAGAAACGTAAAGTTGTTTCCAGAGTCTTACTCAGTTTTAGAGTTGGCCCCAGACCCAGAGCTTCTACCTATGGCGATCGCACCTCCTCCTGCCCTCAGCCCCACCTCGCTTCACACCTGGACTTGGCGGGATTATTCAATTCAGTTTACTCAGGTCACACCGTCTGACGATTCAGTACCCCTAATTCTCGTCCACGGATTTGGCGCTTCGATTGGCCATTGGAAGCACAATATCCCAGCACTAGCGGCGGCAGGATACCAGGTGTTTGCAATCGACTTGCTCGGTTTCGGCGCGTCCGAAAAGCCAGTCCTTGAATACAGCCTGGAGCTGTGGCAGGAGCTCCTGGTTGATTTTGCCCGCAAGTTTGTCCAGCACCCCGCAGTGTTGATTGGCAACTCCATTGGAGGCCTACTGAGCTTAATGCTCGCGGTCAACCACCCAGAATTAGTGCGAGGCATCGTCTTGCTCAACTGTGCCGGTGGCCTCAGCCATCGCCCGGACGAACTGCCACCCCTGCTGCGATGGGTGATGGGCACATTCAACGCCCTGGTCAACTCCGAGCAACTGGGGCCTTTGATGTTCAACTTAGTACGCCGCAAGCCCCAGATTCGGCGCGCACTCCAGCAGGTCTACCGCAAACCTGGTTCGGTAACGGACGAGTTGGTGGAGATGCTCTACAAGCCCTCCTGCGACCCCAATGCCCAAAAGGTTTTTGCAGCGATTTTGACCGCACCCCCTGGCCCCACGATCGAGGAACTTCTGCCCCGGCTAGAAAAGCCAATGCTAGTGCTCTGGGGAGAAGACGACCCCTGGACACCGGTTGCAGGCAGTCAAATTTTCCAAGAGCACGCCCGTAGCCATGACACCGAGTTCATCTCGATTCCTCGGACGGGCCACTGCCCCCATGATGAACGCCCTGAAATCATCAATCCACTGGTCACGAATTGGTTGCGATCGCAACTGGTTCGCAACTAACTTGTGACCAAGTTGGTCGAAAAGAGTCGCGATCCCCTCGTTGGCGAATGAGCATTTTTACCAGTATGATTCAGGGCTGAAACTTCTAAAACTCTCGGGTGAGGAATTTGGTGTCCCAATCAGCTCGTCATGTGGTTCGTCGTCCCCGGCTTGAAAAATGGGTCCGTCAAGGCCTCAAGGGATTGGAAGCCTTTTCCCCTGCGATCGCAGTTGGATCGCCTTTCAAGTCTTCCTAACGCCACTACGAGACTATTTCCCCATCAGCGACGAAGAAAAAGCTGTGCTCAACAGCGCCCACACCCAGATGATTCGCTGCCAGCTGCCGGGGTACCGCAAGGCCCACCGAATTCAAACCTACACGTGGGACAGTGCTTCCCCCAGCGACCCCTGCCCGACCATTTTGCTGCTACATGGTTGGATGGCCTCTTCGAGTCACATGGGGAGTTTTGTCAAACCGCTGCTAAAGTCGGGCTTTCGGGTGGTTGCCCTAGATGCCCCAGCCCACGGCTGTTCCAGTGGTGTTCGCAGCGATATGCCTGCCTTCGCCCACGCGCTCAAAACCGTAGTGGATCAACTTGGCCCCGTAGACGGCATCATTGCCCATTCCTTCGGGGCGGCATCATGCTTGTTTTTGCTCCACGAGGAGCCGGATAGCATTGCCATCAAAAATCTAGCGCTGCTGGCTCCTCCTTCAGAGGTCAGTCTTTTGCTCGAAATTATCACCAATGGCCTCGGAGCTTCGCCGCAATTGCGGGCCGCAATGGAAGAACGATTTATCAAACGCTACGGCCATCCCCCCAGCCACTATACGATCGCCCGTATGGCCAGCCAAAACCCACTGCCGGGGATCGTAATCCACGATCGCGATGATCAATTAGTGCCGTTTCGAGAAGGGGAGGCGATCGCCCAAAACTGGCCCCATAGCCAGCTGATCGCCTCTAGCGGCCTGGGCCATGGTGGCATTTTGCGGGATCCCGATATGATTGCTGAGGTGATTGCATTTCAGCAGGCCCATTGCCGTCCCTACGCTCCACCGGCCTGGACAAAAACCGCCTGGGCTGAACGTAGTTTTGGGGCTGTCCTGAATCAGGTCTAGGCAAACTCCCGGCAGCACCGACTCGGGGTCAGACCGGGTATGATCGAGCCATCGGATGCTTGAATTTATGTCCCTTGTTTCGCCAAGACCGTTATCCAACCCACGATCGCCCCGCATCCGCATCAACGTAGAAAGCCAGATAGATGCCCATGAGCTCAATCAGCTTTTTATCAAGGTTGGTAAGCCTGTGCAGGATGTGGCGAAGCTTCGGTGCGCCTTAGAGCATTCGCTGTTTTGCGTGACAGCACGTCTGATCACCGGACGCCTATTGATTGGTTTTGCTCGAACAACGGAGACGGGGTGTTTAATGCAGCGATTCTAGATTGGGGTTGTTGATCC
>JAAUOP010000172.1 GCA_012034805.1 Synechococcales cyanobacterium CRU_2_2
TTCAGGATTTAGCCAAACGAGTTAATCTCAAGCTGTTTTGTAAGCAACCTCGCAAAAGCAAGAAGAAAAACAAGCCCCCGCTGGTGCGCGATCCCAAAAAGCCACACGTTTCTACGGCCAGACTTTTGTCTCAGCAATAATTAACACTTGGACAGGTATCCCTCAAGCAACGCCTTGTTCGCTGGCTGCTAACCTTACAAGATCGGGTGCAAACCGAGCAACTTCCCATCACTCAAAAGTTCATGGCCACAATGCTTGGGATTCGTCTAGCCAGTGTCAGTAAGGCGGCAAATTTGCTGCAAGATGCACACCTCATTCGCTATCAGCGCGGGCAGGTCACGATTTTAGATCGAGCTGGCCTAGAGCAAGCTGCCTGTGAATGCTATCGGTTGATCAATACAGAGCTCGATCGCCTCCTGGTTTAGTTTCCAGCCCTCAGAGCATGGCTTTGGGTGGGCTCTGTACGCTAGCGTACAGAGCCACTGCCAGGACAGCTCTAGTATCGATCAAGCTCTGTGTTGTACGTCAATCTGGGATTGATGTTCGGCCTTAAATTGATCACTTTTCTGGCCTTCAAGGGAGCCCTGTAGTAATTTTCGATTTCGCCTGGGAGCATTAAGAGATTTAGACAAAATGTATCGGCATCTACTCCTCACTCCATCATTAATTTGGTAGCGCTATCTTGCCTATGCCCATGACCCAAAAGACGCCTTGTTCGGAAAACCAGCTACTTGCGGCACTACCGCTCGATACCTATCGGCGTCTTTCTCCTTTTTTGAGCTCCTGTCTTGTGATTCCGGACAGGTCTTTTGCATGCCAGGTGAAACCATGGATGCCGCCTACTTTCCGCTCAAGGCGATGATTTCTCTGGTTTCGATTATGGAAGACGGCTCCACCACTGAAGTTAGCCTAGTGGGAAATGAAGGTTTTGTGGGTTTGCCCATTATTTTGGGGGGCGAGGTTTCCCTTCATCAGGTGATTGTCCAGATCCATGGCAGTGTTTTACGCCTGGACGCCCAGTATCTCAAGGAAGAGTTTTTGCGCGGGGATGCTTTGCATCGTCTCTTGCTGCTCTATACCCACACGCGGCTGGTGCAAGTCGCACAAAATGCAGCCTGCAACCGCCAGCACACCATTGAAGAACGGTTGGCCCGCTGGCTGCTTTCGGTTCAAGCTTGTCTTTGCTCCAACGAGGTGCCCTTAACACAAGAGTTTATTGCCACGATGTTGGGCATTCGCCGCTCCGGGGTGACAGTGGCGGCCAGTTTGCTGCAGCGGGCGGGAATTATCCGTTATTCTCGGGGGCACATCACCATTTTGGATCTCCCGGCACTGGAGGGGGTTTCCTGTGAGTGTCATCAAATCGTGCAAAACGAATATTCGCGACTGTTCGGCTCCCGGTGTCTGTAGGTTTTGATGGGTGGAGATTGTTGACAGACTTCACTGGAGATCGCGAGAATTGCGCCCCTGTGTACGCTAGCGGACATTCTAAGGCTGTCCGCTCGTCTAAGCTCTAAGCAGGCTTGGTTTTGTCGGATGTGTATGGCTGTTCTGGTGATGGACTCGGGCCATGCGATTCTGTCTGCGATTCAGCCGGAGACGATCGCCCAGCGCCTCATGGGAGGTAAGGAGGGTCGGGCTAAACAGAACGCATACGAGACCAATGGCCATGGGGGGTCTCGATCAATACTGGTCTCGCCAGAATAGTCTGCCCAGAACAATCTGCCCAGAAAGCTCTGCAGGAATCCCCGTGCGGCAGACCTCGTGACGGTTTTAGGCTGGTGCTTTCCCTCGCCAAGAGCTGACTGAATACAGCACCAAAGCTAGCCAGATGAACCCAAACATCACCTGATAATCCCGCGTAAACGGTTCTCGAAACAGGAACACCCCCAGCAAAAATTGTGCGCTGGGAGCCAAATATTGAAAAAACCCTAACGTTGCAAGTGTCAGCCGCTTGGCTGCATTGTTGAACCACAGTAAGGGCAAAGACGTGACACCGCCCGCCCCGACAAACAGCAGCGTTTGCTCGACACCTTGGCCGAAGTGACCGATACCCTTGCCATGTAGATACAACAAGAATCCGATCGCCACCGGTGTCAACAGCAACGTCTCTATCGCCAGCCCCACCATGGGAGCCACATTGGCCAGCTTACGCAGCAGTCCATAGAAGGCAAATGTGAATGCAACAATCAGGGCAATCCAGGGTACCTGTCCCACCTTCAGGATGAACAGAACAACACCGAGGGCCGCGATCGCCACCGCCCCACGCTGCCAGCGCCCCAGTCGCTCACCCAAGCAGAAAAAACCTAACAGCACCGACACGAGGGGATTAATAAAATAGCCCAGACTGGCTTCCACCACGCGATCGCTATTCACCCCATAGATATACACGCCCCAATTACAGGCTAGCAGCGCCGCGCTCGCCAACAGCATCGCTAAAGTTTGTGGCGATCGTAGCACCTTGAGCAATTCCTGACCGCGTCCGAGCAGTGCCAGCAACCCCAGCAGCAGGACTAAAGACCAAATCATCCGGTGACTGAGGATTTCCAGGGCCGAAACCCCATTAAATAATTTCCAATACAGTGGAAACAGCCCCCAGCTGCCGTAGGCCAGCAGCGCGTAAAGGGGGCCGGAGCGATCGCGATTGAGGGAAGAGGGCACCATCGTAAAAAAAGGGATATCTCACCCTAACGAGAATCCCGAAGAATGCCTAGATACAGATCCCGCTCTTCCAGGCGAGCACAGCCTCAGGCACCCTGACCTAACCTTGGCCAGTTCCTAAAAATTTGGCATTCCCCTGGGGGATTCTACGGAACTTCGGTCATACCCCAAGGAACCTAGAATTCAGATTCCGTAGAATCTGGATAGGAAGGGGGTGAGCACCCATCGAAAACAGTGGGTTGCCCTTTTTGCAACTCAGCAATTCACCACTACAGTGTTCTCAACTGGCCGAAACTCACGGGAGTCCGGCCACCAAAAGCCGAGATCAGTCTCGGTTCAGGGTGCAGAAACCTCTGCAAAGGGGTCAACAAGTTAGGGTGCATTATCAAGGTGTTGATCTAAAGGATAGGCAGTATTGTCTATCCTTTTTTGTTGGAAACTTCCTATTCTCTTAAGCCTAAATTTCAATACAATAAGGGAGATTATACGGAATTTTTAAGAGAATTTGAGCACTGTATTCCTTGGATTCCGTAAAAACCTTGGAAGAAGGGTCACGGCGATCGCAATCTAAGGTCAAACACCCTTTTTACATGACTGATTGCCCTTGTTACCTTAGCTATCAAGTGACTGGGGCATCAAGCGATCGGGTTATTTCAATGCCCACCAAAACTGCTTGAAACCCCAGTCCGTGAACGAAGTAGAGCGTCAACTTTGATTCTTACTTCAGGGTGCAGGCCCTCTTGGGGGCCAACTTCGGAGTACGTTCTCTCAGGGTGTGCTCGCTCAGGGTGCATTGCCATTGTCGAGGTGTTGATCGATCGGGATGGATAGGTGTATCTATCCCGGTTTCTTCCTGAGTTTGAGAGTACCCGGTTTAAGTTTATCCGGTTTAAGTTTATCCGGTTCGAGTTTGTCCGGTTTGAGTTTGCCAGGAGCACGAGTTTTCATGTCCAGAGACGCCCTCGTGGTCGGCATTAACCAGTATCAATTTTTGTCCTCGCTGCGGGCACCTGCGCGGGATGCGGAGGCGATCGCCCAGCAGCTCAACGACGAGGGCGACTTCCGGGTGCAGCGGTTGCCCGAGATCATTGTCGATGCAATTCCCCAGGTGGGTGAGCGCACGGGGGTCTCAGTCGCACAGCTGGAGGCCGCTCTGGTGAAGTTGTTCAAACCCAGTGGGCCGACGGTGCCGGAGACGGCGCTGTTCTATTTTTCAGGCCATGGGTTACAAAAATCCTCGGGGGTTCAAGAAACCTACCTGGCCACCAGCGAAGTCAACCCGCAGCAGGGTAGCTTTGGGGTCTCGCTATTTTGGCTACGGCGGCTCCTACAGGAAAGTCCGGTGCGCCAGCGGGTAATTTGGCTGGACTGTTGCCATAGCGGTGCCCTGCTGAACTTGGCCGAAGTGGATCCGGGTGCACAACCGGGCACCTCCCGCTTTTTGATGGCAGCTTCGCGGGAGCATGAGGTGGCCTATGAATCATTGACGAGCGAGTACAGCGTTTTTACCGAGGCAATTTTGGAGGGACTGCGGCCCCAACGGGTCGCGGGTGGGGTGATTAGCAATCACAGTTTGACCGACTGGGTGAACAATCGGTTGAAAGGGCAACTTCAACAGCCCCTGTTCGAAAATTCTGGCAGCGAGGTTTGGCTAACGCGGGCGAGTGCTTCGTCCGCTACGACGACTCCGACAGTAAACTCTGCAACGGCTAAAACTCCCACGGCAACGTCCACTGCGACGAACCCAGGTGCGGCAAATCCTGTTACCTCAAATCTCGTTACCCCGAATCCCGTCACCCCAAATCCCGTCACCCCCAATCTGGCCCCGCCGCCCCCCTTTCCTGGCCTGCAGGCGTTCCAGCAAAACCAAGCCTACGCTTTTACCGGACGCGAAACCATTGCAAAAAGCTTGCTGCAAGCCGTGCGATCGACTCCCTTGGTGTCCCTAGTGGGCGGAGCCAGCAGCGGTAAAACCTCTCTGGTGCAGGCTGGCCTCTTGCCTGCGTTGGTGCGTCTGTCTCGCAGCCCAGGCCATCGTCCCTGGCTGATCAAGCAGGTGCGCCCTGGTCAGCATCAACAGCCGCTGCTTGACTTGGCAGAAGCCTTTGTCGATGCAGAAGCAACTGAATGGGAGCGGGGAGAACAGCTGCGGCGTAACAGTTTGCTGTTGTCCTCCGACCGGCGGGGCCTGGTGCGGTTGGTGCGGGCTCAGCGTCCGGTAGACAGAGGCCCCACCCAGCTATTGCTGATTGTGGATCCCTTTGATGCGCTGTTGCAAGCCTCGTCGGATCCGGATATGGCGTTTATTCGGCGACATTTTGTCGCCAATTTAGTGGCGCTGATGCAGGAGGAGTCGGACTGGGTGCGGTTGTTGCTGGTGGTGCGATCGGACTATTGGGATGCTTGCTACCGGGCCACGGAGCTGTTGCAGCAGGGGCCATCCCGACTGGTGGGGATTGACCAGCTGGCCGGGGAGGCGATCGCCAGGGCCATCACCCAACCCCTCCAGCGGGTCGGCTGGACCTGGGAAGACCATCTGCCAGCGGTGATCCTAGGGGATATTGAACCCTCGCCCTCACGGCTGGCGCTGATGCAACTGGTGTTGCGATCGCTCTGGGAGCATCCCGACAGCCAGGGCGATCGTTGCTTTCGCCTTGCGACCTATGCCGCCCTCGGTGGCGTGCGCGGTTTGCTGGTGCGCCAAGCTAGCCAGGTGCTCGAAACGCTCTCTCCCCAGGAGCAAGAATTGGTACAGCGGATCTTTTTAGCCCTGACTCACCTGGGCGACGGTGCTGCTGATTCCCTGCGCACGGTTTCCAAAACAGAACTCGGCATCGGCCCCACGCCGACCCCCAGCAGCGACCAGCTCATGGCGGTGCTCGAAACGCTGATCGAATCCCGGTTGGTCTACAGCACCAGCTACTCGGTGCAGCTTCCTCCGGAGACCCAGCCCGAGTCTACGTTTTCCCTCATCGACCAGCCGAACGACTGGCTGCAAGCCTCCCACGAAGCGTTGATTCGGGATTGGCCCGCCCTCCGCGATTGGCTCAAAACCGAACGGCCTCGAATTGTGCGTCAGCGCCGGATTGAATCTGCGGTCAAGGACTGGTGCGATCGCCCCGAACATCACGCCGGGGATGGCAGCGGCTACCTCCAGGGCCACAACCTGCGCGAAGCCGAAGCCTACTTGCGGGAACATCCCGAGGATTTGTCGGCGATCGCCCAGCACTACATCAGCCTCAGCCAGCAGGAGCATCAAGCCCACCACCAACGCCTCCAAGATTTGCAGTTGCTGCAGCTAGGATTGCCCACCGCACTGACAGCGACGCTGTTTGCCCTGGTTTATCACGCCTTTCTCACCGGCTCTCACCCCCCCACCCCAGCGATCAAAGCGATGCAAATCGAACAAAGTACCCAAGCCATCTTGTCAGATCCCAACGCCGACCCCACGGCGGCGCTGTTGCTCAATCGTTGGTCTCTCGATCAGGCTTCTCCTCCAGACTCAGTGCGACAAGTGGCGCTCAATGGGCTACGGGAATCCCTGCGCAATTTGCAAATGCGCGGTCAGTACAAAGGGCGATCGGGCATTCGGCAGTTGCTCTGGAGCCCAGATCAGCAAACCCTCGTCGGCCTCAACAAAAGCGGTCAGGCCTATCTCTGGCAGGTGGCTCCGATGTTGGCCCGGAGTTCGACGCCACCTCAGTTGCAGCAGCGACTGAGGTGGCCCTATCCCACACCCCAGTCGTCGCCCCTGATTCAATCCTTTCAAACCAGCCGCGAGATTGCCAAACCGCCCCAGAATCCCAAGACAGCCCTGGCTTCCCCAGCGGAGACCTCCATCACCGCGCTCAGCCTGAGCGCGGATAGTCAGCAGGTGGCGCGATCGCCCAAAACAAAACCGATGTCGCGATCTGGGCCTTAGCCTCGGGCAAGCTCAAGCACCACCTGACGGGCTTCCCCGTGCCGCCGGAGCACGTTCAATACGCCCCCGTAGCGATCGCAACCCATCGCTCGGACTTAGCGGATTTATCAAGGGAAGCCAATGGTTCCGAGCCGCCGCTGCTGGCAATCGTTGCAGGGCGAACTGTTCACCTGTGGCAGACTGGTAAACAAGCCCAGCGCTACGGTAGCCTCGAGCACCTGGCCGCAGTGGAGTCGATCGCCTTTAGCCCCGACGGTCAGTTTTTGCTCACCAGTGCGGGCGATCGCCGTCTGCGGCTGTGGAACCTAGCCACCGGCATCCAGGAGCAGGAAATCGCCACCTCCACGCCCGTGGCGCAAATTGCGGTCAGTCCCGGCGGCAAAATCCTGGCAGCCCTGGGGAAAAACGGTACGGTCTATCTGTGGGATCGCAGCAGCGGCGATCGCCTCCAGGTGCTCAAGGTCGCAGATCCCTTTGCCCAGGCCCAGCCCCAGCAAATCCAATTTTCGGCAGATGGAACCCGGTTGGTGTCGGTTCAGGGCGATCGCGCCTGGATCTGGAAGATCGCCACCGGAGAGCTACAAAACATGATCCAGCTGACCGAAACCGGCATGCCGCCGCTGGTGCGTCTGAGCCCCGATGGTAGCCTGTTGCTGGCGATCGAACCCACCGCCAGCCATCTCTGGAACCTCGCCACCGGCAAAAAGCTGCGGGTGATGCGAGAGTACCCAGAGGCAGTGGTGTCAGCGAATGCCCCAGAGAAGCATCGGCGGGCTGCGAATTCCCAAACCGCGAATGCTCCCACCCTCACCGAGGCCCAGTTCAGCACCGACGGAGCCACCCTGGTGACCGTGGGCGAAACCGGCCAACTCACCTTTTGGGATGCTCAACCGGGCTATGAGCTCCCGCCGCTCCCCCTGACCCAGGCCCGCGCGTCGGGTTTTATGCAGACTGCCGACGTTGTTCCTCCTGGAGAGAGTCGGGGCGAAGAGATTGGCGAAGAGATCGGCAAAGAGATTGGTGCAGGACTCCTGCGCTGGTTCCGGCCTCGACAAAATTTGCAAGTCTCCACCAATTCCCATGCGGATCTCGATTTTCTTTGGCTTGAGCAAACCGGCCAGCTCAGCCGCTGGGACTTGACCACGGGTTTGCCCGAGGATACGGTTCAGCTGTTCACCGAAGGGGATACCCCAATCACCGCAGCCGACTGGACACCGAATCTAGACTATGCCGCCACCGCCCACCAAGACGGCAGCGTGCAGTTTTGGGATTTGCGCTTGGGGAATCCGAGCGCCCTGCCCATTGACGATCTGGCTGAAGCGCCAGAATTCGGCTCGGCTCCAGACGAATTTGCCCCGATTACCCAGCTTCAGATCAGTCCCAACGGTCAGACCCTGCTGGCGTTAGACCAGCGGCAGATGCTCTACCTTTGGGCTGTGGCAGAGATGCGAGCCGCAGGTAGGACTGGCATCGCTGACAATCTCAGACAAAAGAACTTTCAGCGTTTTCTTTGGCCCCAGGCGATCGGCCCAGTTACCCAGGCCCAATTGAGCCGCAATGGCAGGCAGCTGGTCACGGCGACGGCGGAGGGAATTGTGGCGTTGTGGGATGTCAAAACCGGCAAATTGCGACACCGCTTTGAACTTCCCGGCGTCACGGCGATCGCCCTCGATGAATTCGGCAAAACCCTGGCGATCGCCCTCCCGGACGGCACGGTTTCCTTACGGTCAACCAAAACCGGTAAAGTACGGGTGAACCTCAATCCCAATGCAAAGGCGCAAGCCAACAGACTCGCGCAGCCGAACAGACTCGCGCAGCCGAACAGCCGATCAAGCATTCAATCCCTCGCCTTCGGCGGCCCGCAGATTGCCACGGGTAGCAGCGATGGCAGCGTCACCCTCTGGAATCGGAACACAGGCGATCGCCTCACTGCGCTCACCCCGCCACCGGCGTCGTGGCCCCGATTCTCCAAATAACCTACAGCCCCGACCATCAGATCCTCTCGGCGCTCAACGCCGAGGGCACCGTTAGCTTTTGGCCCGCAACGGAGCGAAGCCTGCGGAGACTGGCCCGCGATCGCACCTTCCGTCAGCTCACCCCCCAGGAATGCCTTGCCTACTTGAGCGTTGTCGAGGCCGACTGTCCCACGCTGTCGGACGCATTGTCGGAAACATTGCCGGACGCACTGCCGGACGCATTGCCGGACGCATTGCCGGACGCACTGCCGGACGCATTGCCGGAC
>JAAUOP010000038.1 GCA_012034805.1 Synechococcales cyanobacterium CRU_2_2
CAAGCGCGCCGCCGCTCGCGCGGTAGCGATTAAACAAATCTAAGCCTCGGGAAAAGTCACCGCTGTAGGTATAAATTTGGGCCGCCCCGAGCAAAATGTCGGGGGAAGGATTGCCGCCCTGGAAGACCGCCTCATAATCGGCGATCGCCTCCCCAAAGCGTCCCTGATAGCCATAGAGCAACGCCCGCTGCCCCTGGGCCTCCGTATCCCGAGGCTCCAGCGCCAGAAACCGCGTCAAGGCATCAATCCCCGGTTGCTGCCACTCCGGGCGAAAACCACCCAAAAGCCCCACGGTCTTGAGCGCCAGCCGATTATCGGGTTCTTGCTGGAGCACCGCTTGGTAGGCATCCCAGGAAGCTTGGTCGCGGCCCGCCCGGCGGTAAGCGATCGCCAAACCCAGCTTGGCTTCAATCGAGCGAGGAAATTGTTGAATCGCCTGTTGGAAGGTCGCGATCGCTGCATCCACCTGACCGCTGCTCAGCTGCGTGTAGCCCCGACGCACCTGGGTCGGCACCGAAGCCTTCACCAGAACCTGTTGCGCCAGAACCTGTCGCGCCAGAACGCTAGATTGCCCAGTGGCCCCAATCGACGGAGCTGCGACCAAGGCCAGCCCCAATCCCAAACGGAAGAAGAACCCTGAGGTTCGAATAAGCGGAAGCATGGCGCTGTCGTCAATAAATTCAAGGATGGACGTTCAAGCGGTATCGGCACAGGGAAGCTGACTCTAGCCTCAAGATGTTCACAAGGCGTTTACAAGACCAAGGTGTTCACATCTCGACCCCAGGCCCTTATGGTTTCAGACTACCCCTAGGCACGGTATCAAAATCCGCTTTGAGTCGAAAACCCGCCACGGCTTCAGACAGTTCGTCGCGCCCCTGGAGCGAAAAACCCAGTCGCAAGTTCGGCAGGAAGCGGAAATCATAGAACAATTCCAAGACATCTGGCGAAGTGCTAAGGCCAATCTGCCGCCGCAGGCTTTCGTTAGAAAGCTTCCGACCGTAGGCCAGACCAATGCGATCGTCTGGGCTAAACACATCTTGAAAGTTGAAGCCCAAACTAAACGTGTCGCCACCTTCGTCCAGGGCCAGGTTTTCGTAGCGACCATAGCGGCCAAACAAACCCATTTTGAGATTGGGAACATACCACTCGGCATTTACCCCAAAGGCTTGTTCGCGATCGCTACTCCGCAATCCCGTTCCCCCGTCCGAGCGAGGCAAGGAAAAAACCTCTTGAAAGCCATCGCCGTTGCCCGAATCCTTGTCGGAAACGTAGGACCCCCGAATAATCGCATTGCCGTAACGCAGTCCAACCTCACCTGCAAACCCATCTAGGGCAAAGCCGCCTACTCCTTCATCCGAAGAGAACGCTGCTGCTTTGAACTCAATGTTGTCGGTTGCCGTCCAATTCATCAGCAATCCGGTGCGCGAGGCAACTCCAGCAGCACTCAGCGCCGGATTGGTCTGAAAGGCAGAATTAAAAAATTGTGTAGCGGAGTCCTTGGCGAAGCTGTTGCGATCGAAATAAGACGTCAAATCCAACTGACCCAGCGCAAACCTCAAATTGGGCAGCTGCGCCAGCGAAGTCGCAGCATACAGCTCATTGACGCTAAACCCAGACGTATCCCCAACCGAGAACGAATCCCCACTGGTGACATCAAACGAACCGCCAAACAGCAAGTTCGACGTGAGCGGATAGGTTGTGGTCAACCGAGCCCGAGCCGAAGTATCACTGCCCTCGGACAGAAAAACCCCCTGGAGAGAATATTGCGGACGTCCCACAGCGCTCGTCCGCAACAATTGTCCATCGCGAAACTGGGGTAGACGGGCTTCCTGCTGAATCTGAGGCGAAATCAGTGCCGGTAGACCGGGAAGATTCGGAGTTTGAAAAGGCGTCGGCTCGTCTAACGGCCCACCCACTGCGCCCCCCGGAACCCCCTGCGCAGGCGCGGCCAAGACGGGCTGAGGATCAAGCGGAGGCGTACTGGACGGCGGAATACTCGCAGGCCACTGGGGCCACCCATTCGAGTTAAAACTCGACACACCAGGCTGTAGCCCCGGTGGTGACGGCAATCCCAAGTCTTGATTCGTCGGAGCAGATCCAACCGCCTCCAATGTGCGGCCATAGCTACCCGGCGCAGGGGGTGCTGGCAACAGCAAAGGCTGCATCGGGCTCGCCGCCAGGTTGCCACCGTAGGCAGCGGCGGGATAGCCCCAACCGCCGGGATAGGGTAGCTGTTGAGCATAGGGTTGAGCGTAGGGTTGGAGCGGTTGAGGGTAGCCCGCGATCGGGGGATAGCCCATGGTCTGGGGATAAGCTGGCGCGGGATAACCAGGGGCTGCGTAACCAGTCACAGGATAGCCGGGGGCTGCGTAACCGGTCACGGGATAACCGGTCATAGGATAACCAGGGGCAGAATAACCAGGGGCAGGATAACCTGCGATCGGATAACCCGGAACACCGCCTCCCGGCACCATATATGGCGGCATCCCCGGCGCGGGGTAAATCACATAGTAGTAAGGCGCGGGGGCTGCCGGGTAAGCCATCGGAGCGCCATAGCCTGGAGTGCCATAGCCTGGAGCGTAAGGCTGCTGTTGAGCGTAGGGCTGCTGTTGAACGTAAGGCTGCTGTTGAAGAACGTAAGGCTGAACATATCCAGGCTGAGGATAAACTCCAGAGGCATAGCCCGGTGGCACAGGCGGCAGCGCTTGACCCACAGACATCGGGGCAGTGGGCAGCGCATAGGCTTCAGATGTTGCCTCATGGCCTGGGTAAGCAGGGGCCGGAGCCAGTACGGGCAAGGCTGCCTGACGAGAGGAAACACCCTGGGAGGCAGCGGACAGTCCCAGAGAACGCGTCATATCCTTGTCCGCGAGCCGAGGTGCTACGGATCGAGAGAGGGGTTGAGGAGATCTTCCCGCTGCCACAATTGTAGTTGCTGCCGCATTGGCCGACGGGGGCGGGGGAAGTTTCGGGGCAGATTTTAGGGGTAGGGCGGCGCTGGACTGGAGTTGTGGCCTAGGTGATGAGGCCACAGGCCGAGGAGGGGTCGGCACCGGGAGCTGAGGCGAGGGGGCTGGGCTCACCGACCTAGGTGCCACCGCAGCTTGGGAAACTGGCATTGCCATTTGACCAATGAGGGCATCTTCTGCGGATTGGGCAGATGGCGCAGATGGCAATGATCCGTCAGATGGTGAGTGAACGGATGGAGTTGCAGGCAAGTTTGCAGGCTGGCTAGCTGGTGGCTTAACGGAACGATATCGATAGGCTGGCACCGAGGCCGCTGCCAGCAGCTCATTCTGGCCCGTGATCGATCGCGATCGATCCGCTTGCAACATGGCAGGCGTTGGGGCAGGCACAGGCCCCCACGGGGATGTCGCTGTTAGATTTGAGGTTCGATTTGAGCTTGCTGCTAGATCCGGGGCTGTTAGTGTCAGGTTCGGAGCTGTCAGGTTCGGGGCTGTCATATCCTGCGACGAGGGCAAAGGCGCGATCGCCTCCTCTCCTCCGGCCATCGGCAACGTCTGGGCCTGAACAATACTGGAGGCCAAAACCATCGAAAGCGTTCCAACGGAACAGATGCGTCTCACCCGCCCACCCGTGAAGCGATCACGATGGGTAGATTCCAGATCGGAGGCAAGAGCAGAAGATTGAGCGAGCGAGTGAGGACCGAAAGACTCGGAATCGAATGAGCCAGATACGGAAAACGGCGAGAACGGGGACAAAACAGCAAGCAAACGGAGAAACTGACTAGCCATGCCTCTCACACCACCAGGAATAAAATAGCTGAAACGGTTCCATCACGGGCCTGACTCTAAGACGTTTGATACGCGGCCGACACCCCAATGACAAATTCCACGGCTGGCAGCGATGTATGATTTTTGACACACAGCTATCCACATTAAGGGATTTGGCTGGAATTGCCAACTGCTTAGAGAATAATCATAGAGTGCCACAAACCGGCGGTCTGAGACATCGTCACCTGAACCGAGTTTTGGGCGGAAACAATCCTCGACAGCCGGGAATACTAGAGCCAGATGTGCAGGCTTGGTTCACGCCTGGACCGTCCGGATTCACTGACCCTCACGGGAATTCTGCACCATGATGCTTCGAGCCCTTGCTTTCATTTTGTTGAGCTCCAGCCTTGCGATCGCAGGCTGCCAATCTCCCCAAGCTTCGCTCACCCAGCTTTCCTTGGCGGTGAAGCCTAGCGATCAGGCTGGCACCTATCAACTTTCCGGCAGCAGCAATTTGCCCGACGGAACCCGGCTCACGGTACAAGGCCTACGGCAACTCCGCTCGATCCACCCTGGCATGGCTCAAGAGAGTCGAGCCGGATTTTCTATCCTTGACCAAAAAATAGTCAAAGTGACCCAGGGTCGCTGGACAACCGATTTAAGCCTTTGGAAGACCGCAGAGGATGGCACACCCGCCGAGTCCTGGCAAATTGACTTGCCCGACGGAGCCCGGAACTTTGAGGCTGATGCCGAGGTTTTGTTCACAACCACCACGCCTCCTTCGAATGACGCCCAAGTTCTTGAACAACAGTGGGAGGCCAGCAAAAAGAATCCCGAGGGATATCAGGTTGGATTTACCGCTGAGGGGCGCTGGTATTTGCGGACCCAAAAAGCGCTGGCTTTGACACCGCCGTCGGTGAGCCAGGCGACGGTCAAGGCTGAGACGGAGGCGATCGCCATTCGCCCTGCCCAGGACAAGGTCGATCGCCGCGAGGTGGATCCTGCCATTGAGGATCCATCCCTCGCCCAACCCCTAACCGACGCCGCCCCTGCCCCGCAGGAGATGATGCGCTAGTGTGAAGGGTGGGCTAGCGCTGGCGCAACTGAACGGTCGTGGTTTTGCTGGTCAGTTCCCTGGCTTGATCCCTTGTTTTTGTCGTGAGTTCGATTTGGTAGCGCGTGCCGCGCTGCACCAGAGCAGGGGACGGCACTTGCACTTCAAACCAACCCTGGCTATCGGCCTGAATGTCGGTGGCAACCAGGCGATCGCCACCCAGGCTCAGCACCCCTCCAAAAATCGGCGTGGTTGCGGTCACAAGTACCCGAACCGTCGCGTTGGGGACAGTTCTGCCAACTAGGGTAAATCCTTGGGTGGTGATGCGATCGCCATCCCGGTGACTCGTCAACTGCGGAGCTGGCAGCAGGGTGCCCACAGTTCCCGTTCCGTCCGATGGTGTTGCCGGTGTGCTAGACGTCCCGCCTGTGATCGTTGGAGCCAGCGTTGTTGGGTCAGTCGGCTGGTCACTAAAAACAGCAGGCACAGAAGCTACACCGTAGGCAACTTGGCCCTGGTTCGCCAAACGCCCGACAATGGTGCCCTCACGAATTGCTCCCATTACAGGCAAAGTTGCGACGTAAACTCCAGCTGAGGATTCTTGGGCCTGAATCGTGCGCACAGTTCGTCCGTCTTCCACCAAGAGCACCGAAGCCTGGGCTCCTCGCGTGCCGTTGAGGGTGACCAGCAAGGTGGTGCCGGGGCCGAGGCTGCCGGTGGCGTTGTGGGTGACTTGGCTGATGGCGAGGGTGGGCTGCGATCGTACCGCAAAAGCCCAGCTGACGCTGCGGAGCTGTCCCTGGGTCGATTCATAATCTAAACGAACGGTGTAAGCCCCTGCTGCTAGCGCTCTCTCTGGGCGGTAGCTAAAGAAATTGCGCGTGATCGTACTGCGGCTGGTGACGTCCTGACCGTTCAAAAAAATTCGGACAGAGTCGGCTTTAACCGCCCCACTGGCCTCGGTTTCAAACACACCCGCGATCGAGGTGTCTGGGGAGACGCCCTGGCTGCTGACACCAGGGGTGACATCGATTACACGCTGGGCCTGAACAGGGCCAGCCAACGTGCCGACCAGGCCAACTCCGAGCATTAATCCGAAGATCGGCCTCGGTATCAAGCTGGGGGTCAGGCTAGGGATCAGGCCAATCAGGCGGGGTGAGAGGAGACCGTTCATCATGAGTCGTTAACCAACCGTAAATCAGGGCATGAATACTCTAGTCATGCCCAAACTCACGCTATAAATCTGGTTGATTCTAAGCAAGCAAAATACTCGTCTGGCCAAGACAGGCAGATACAACCTCAGCGCAAAATCATCGGCCAGATTCCTTTTGCGAGATTCCTTTTGCGAGATTCCTTTTGCGAGATTCCTTTTGCGAGATTCCGTAGTTCTCGCTATGAACTCCCTCAGATCAGATGGGCATCTTGAAAGAGTGCGGCAAAACGCTATGTACCGTTTCAGCTCTGCCCCGGTTCCGTTGCAGCTCCTTTGGGTTCTCCTGCACCTGAGGCTTCGCATTACCTTCAGCTACCTCAGACCTAGGCTTTGCCCCCTGCCTGGTCAATGGCTTCGAGGCCGGTGCTCTCTACGGAGTTGCCCGTTTGCCTCTGGGCGTTCAGCCCCCCAAAAGTTTGCTCTGGCCAATGGCTCCTGAGCTTGAGTCAGGACTTTGGGCCTGTGTCAGGACTTTGATCGGTTTAGCGATCGCACCCCCCCCCTCACCCTCCCATTCGTTCACGGTTTGAACCCATGGAAATGCAGAAACAATTTTCGCTTAAGTTTCCCGTTTGGCAATATCTCACCCAGCCCCTCTTTCACGAGGACTGTCAGCTTCGCCTCAATCCCAAAGAATTTTGGAAGGACTACCAGGTGGACTTCCTAGAGCATTGTTTCATGATCACCTCTGAAAGCTCCAATCCGAGTTAGGGCTCATGATGTTCGGGAATCGCGATCGTCTCCAGCAGGCGATCGATCACCCCCCGGCCTGATTCGCTCCCGGACGGAATCACCCGATGGGCCAGCACCGATGGAGCCAGTCGCTTGATGTCATCGGGCAGGACAAATTCTCGATGGTCGAGAAAGGCGATCGCTTGGGCCGCCCGGTGCAGCGCCACAGCCCCTCGAGGGCTCACCCCCAAGGTCAGGGCATCTTCCGATCGCGTTGCCCGCACCAACGCCAAAATATACTGCTGCAAAGAGGTTTCCACCTTGACCTTGCGGCAGTGCTGCTGCAGCGTCTGCACCTCCGCCAAGGAAAGGCAAGGCCGAAGTTCTTCTGCGGTCTTCGCAAACTCCAGTCGCTGAAGCATCATCAGCTCCTCCGCTTCCGTTGGATAGCCCAGAGACAGCGCTAGTAAGAACCGATCCATCTGTGCTTCTGGCAGTGGAAACGTTCCCTGATACTCCACCGGATTCTGGGTCGCAATCACAAAAAAAGGCTTAGGCACCGGCCGAGAAACCCCGTCGATCGTCACTTGCTGCTCTTCCATCACTTCTAGTAGCGACGACTGGGTTCGCGGCGTGGCCCGATTAATTTCATCCGCCAGCAACACGTTGGCAAACACAGGGCCGGGTAAAAATTCAAATTCTCCCCGGCTGGGGTTCCAAATATTGGTTCCGGTGACATCGCTGGGCAGCAGGTCTGGCGTGCACTGCACCCGCTGAAACTTGCCGTCAATCGAACGGGCAAGAGACTTGGCGAGCAGCGTTTTCCCGACGCCTGGCACATCTTCCAAAAGGGCGTGTCCGCCTGCCAACAACGCCACCATCGCCAACCGAATCGCGTCTTGTTTGCCCACGATGGTCTGACTTAAATTTTCGGTTAATCGCTCGATGCCTGCTCTCATTTACTCATACTCTGTGTAACTATAAATACCGTACAGAGTGAATATTGTACAGGGCGCTCGCAATGCGGTCTATTCCGGCCAAACAGGCAACTCCAGCGACTCCGAATCGACTCGTGCCCACGTGCGCCCTGCCCAAAATTGTTTGTGGCCCAGAACCGGCGATCGCACCCCACGAAAGAGGCAATCCAAACAGCACCCTAGAGGTGGCCTGTCATGATAGCCTCAATTCTAATTCGACATTGCCCATTGCTCCGGAAGCGTCGCACGATTCATGCACCCCCATCCCCCCCAGCGCCGAACGAAGATTGTTGCCACCATTGGTCCCGCGACCAGCAAGCCCGATGTTCTGCGTGACCTGATCGAAGCGGGTGCTACCACCTTGCGCCTCAACTTCTCCCACGGAACCCACGAGGACCACCAGCGCAGCATTCGCCTGATTCGCCAAATTTCCTTCGAGCTGAATCAACCTGTGGCAATTTTGCAGGATTTACAGGGGCCGAAAATTCGCCTCGGTCGGTTTGAGCACGATGCGATCGTCGTCAAACCCGGTGATCCCTTTATCCTCACTAGCGAAAAGCTCCCTGGCAGCCAAACCCGCAGCTATGTCTCCTACGACGGTTTAGCGAACGAAGTGCCCGAGGGTTCCACCATCATGCTCGATGATGGCAAAGTTGAAATGATTGTCGAACGTGTGGATCAAGCGGCCCAAGAGCTGCACTGTCGTGTCGTCGTGGGCGGTAAGCTCTCGAATAACAAGGGGGTCAATTTTCCTGGCGTTTATCTTTCGGTCAAAGCGCTCACGGAGAAGGATCGAGAAGACCTGATGTTTGGCCTCGATCAAGGCGTGGACTGGGTCGCGCTGAGTTTTGTGCGCAATCCCGAGGACGTCCAGGAAATCAAGGAGCTGATTGCCAGTGCGGGCAAGGACGTGCCGGTGATTGTCAAAATTGAGAAACATGAGGCGATCGAAAACATCGAGTCCATCCTGACCCTCGCCGATGGCGTCATGGTGGCTCGGGGTGATCTGGGGGTTGAAGTGCCTGCCGAGGACGTACCGCTGCTGCAAAAGCGCCTCATTTCCTTGGCCAACAGCTATGGGATGCCCGTGATTACGGCAACTCAGATGCTCGACAGTATGGTGAATAACCCCCGGGCGACGCGGGCGGAAATTTCGGACGTTGCCAATGCAATTTTGGATGGCACGGACGCGGTGATGCTCTCGAATGAGACGGCTGTGGGCGACTATCCGATTGAGGCGGTGGCGACCATGGCCCGCATTGCTTGCCGTATCGAGAAGGAGCAAACGATCCCCGGTGCCCCCGAAGAGCGCGGCCACCAAGGCCAAATTCCCAACGCTATTAGTCAGGCGGTGGGGCAAATTGCCCAGCAGCTTAAGGCAGCGGCGATTATGACCTTGACTAAGTCTGGGGCGACGGCGCGTAATGTGTCGAAATTTCGGCCCACGGTGCCCATTTTGGCGGTGACGCCCCAGGTGGATGTGGCGCGGCGGTTACAACTGGTCTGGGGGGTTCGACCGCTGCTGGTGCTGGATTTGCCTTCGACCAATCAGACCTTTCAGGCCGCGATCGCCGTCGCCCAGGAGAAAGACCTGCTGCAAGGGGGTGACCTCGTCGTCACCACTGCCGGGACGCTCAAGGGGGTCTCTGGTTCGACTGACTTGATCAAAGTCGAATTTGTTAACGCCGTGTTAGGTCAAGGCATTGGTGTGGGCCAAGGCCGCATCACCGGCATTGCACGGGTCGCCAACGGCAATTTGCCCGAGCTCAATCAGATCTTTAACAGCGGTGACATTCTGGTTGCAGCCAAAACTGACGCGAGCTTAATTGACTGTATCCATCAAGCATCGGGCCTCGTGACAGAGGAGGAAAACATGACCAGCCATGCAGCGGTGATTGGCCTCCAGCTGGGCATTCCTCTGATCGTCGGCGTCAAAGATGCCACGCGCATGATTCGAGAGGGAGCTGTGTTAACCCTAGATATTCCCAAAGGCCTGGTCTATTCTGGCGCAATTAACGATACCTGAGCTGCCGCCCCTCCCTTTGGTAAGATCGTAGGCTGATTAACTTCGCTAAAGTATTAGAACCCCCTAGGAGTAGGAACGCCCCATGGCCCGCATGTACTACGACCCCGACGCAAATCTCGATTTACTCAATGGCAAAACCGTCGCCATCATAGGCTACGGCTCTCAAGGCCACGCCCACGCCCAAAACCTTAAGGACAGCGGGGTCAATGTCATTGTGGGGCTCTACCCCGGCAGCAAATCCGCCGCTAAGGCCGAGGCGGCTGGCATTCCGGTACATGCCGTTGCCGATGCTGCCAAGGCGGCTGACTGGGTGATGATCCTGCTGCCCGACGAGGTTCAGCGTCAGATTTACGAACAGGAAATCGCCCCAAATCTTAAGGCGGGCGATGTGCTGGCCTTTGCCCACGGTTTCAATATCAACTTTGGTCAAATTATTCCCCCGGCGGATGTGGATGTGGTCATGGTGGCTCCCAAGGGGCCAGGACACTTGGTTCGGCGTACCTATGAACAGGGCCAGGGAGTTCCGGCCTTGTTTGCAGTGTATCAAGATGCCACGGGTCAGGCGCGCGATCGCGCCATGGCCTATGCCAAGGGCATCGGCGGCACCCGTGCAGGTGTGCTCGAAACCACCTTCCGCGAAGAAACTGAGACCGACCTGTTTGGCGAACAAGTGGTTTTGTGCGGTGGCCTCAGCGCCTTGATCAAGGCGGGTTTTGAGACCCTGGTCGAAGCAGGCTATCAGCCGGAGCTGGCCTATTTCGAATGTCTGCACGAAGTGAAACTGATCGTTGATTTGATTGTCGAAGGCGGCCTTGCCACCATGCGCGACAGCATTTCCAACACGGCTGAATATGGCGATCTGACCCGAGGCCCGCGCATCGTTACGGCAGAGACCAAGGCGGAGATGAAGAAAATTCTCACGGAGATCCAGACGGGCCAGTTTGCGCGGGAGTTTGTGCTAGAAAACCAGGCCGGGAAGCCAGGGTTTATTGCCATGCGCCGCCGGGAAGCCGAGCACCCGATTGAAGAAGTGGGTAAGGATTTACGAGCTATGTTCAGCTGGCTCAAGAAGGTCTAGGCGCTCTGCTTTTTGCCAACACAGACACATTCAAGGGGTTGACTCTCGCGGTCAACCTCTTTTTTGTGAGCAATTTTGCAGCCTGGGCCACCTCAGCCTCAGCCTCATCCCATCTGGCAACGTTATTGACAGCACATCCAGATTTTCTCCATCAGGATATAATTGTCACATTGAAGTCCAGGTGAAGCTGGCCGTGATCTTCTTCATTAAATCTTTATTGTCCACTCCATTGTTGTTAAAGTAACTGCGAGGTTTACACGGTTTATGGTCTTGATTTTAGTTTCTTTAGGGAATTCTCCAGAAAGGAGCACTTCATAAAGAGGCTGTTATCGAAATTTGTAGACCCCTGGGTCAATTCGGGTGGCGATCGCCTTTTTGCTCCGGGTGTGCTTTGGGGGCGATCGCCCCCAAAGCGCCTTAACTGTCCAAGAGGTGCCACCGAGAATCGACCGTTCAAGTGCCCTTCGTAAAATTACGGTGACAACCCAAAGTGTAGGCAAGTCAGCCTGACAAACTTAGCCGATTCAGTTTAGGGTTTGATGCGTCGGCCCAATTGAGCCAGACAGATCACGCTGATCCCAAGTTTTTTGCCCCTGCTCGTCGCGGCCATGAGCACATTCGCTATCCACTCCCACTGCTTTTCTCTACAGCCGCTTTGCTGTGGTCGTTGGCTTCTCACCCCTGTTGTACTCGACATTCCTGCGCCATGACGACACCTCAGCCTTCACCTCTACCCACCGTATCGGTCGTGATTCCGGCGTACAACGCCATGAATTATCTGCCCGAGACCCTAGATTCTGCCCTGAATCAGACGTTTCAAGATTTCGAAGTTGTCATCATCAACGACGGCAGCACCGACCCGATCGAGACCTGGGTCGGCCAGCTCAACCATCCAAAGGTGCGGCTTATTTCCCAGGAAAATCGGGGACTGGCAGCGGCTCGAAATGCAGGCATCTTGGCGGCTCGCGGTGAGCTAATTGCCTTTTTAGATGCAGATGATCTGTGGGCACCCAACAAACTCGCAGCTCAGGTGGAGATGTTTGCGCGATCGCCAGGGGTCGGTTTGGTCTATTCCTGGGTCGCGAATATCAATGCCCAGGGCAAAGAAACCGGTCGAGTCCTCTGTAGCACGGCAGAAGGCAGCATCTGGCCGGAACTGCTGCGGGGCAACTGCATTGGCTGCGGCAGTGTCCCCATGGTTCGGCGAGAATGTTTTGAGGTTTTGGGCGCATTTGACACTCAGCTAGGCTCCTCCAATGAAGACTGGGACATGTGGTTGCGCTTGGCAGCGGTGTATCCCATTCGGGTGGTGAAAGAGGTCTTGGTCTACTACCGTCAGCATCCCAACAGCGCCTCCAGAAATTGGTTGCAGATGGAACGAACTAGTAAGATCGTTCTAGAAAAAGCCTTTTCGGCTTGGGGGAAAGGTGATTGGCCCCGCCAAGATCCGAAGGAGCGCATCCCTCATCTTTACCACCAACAGATCAAACGCGAAGCCTACGGCAACACCTATCTCTCCCTCGCTTGGCAACCGTTGCAATGTCGCCAGAAAAACCTGCGGGAATCCCTGCGCCTACTGAGCATTGCCCTCGGACATCGGCGCAATATTTTGTTCTCCAAAGAATTCCTGCGGCTTGGGTTGGCGATCGTGCTCACCGCTGTGTTTCGAGATCAATACAGCCAAATCCTTCACCAGCTCCAGCAAACGCGTCACCAGATCAAGCGTATCTGGCAGCCCAGGCGACCCCACCCTGCTCGAATTTACACTCCTCAATTGCCGAATCGTCAACCTGCAGAAACCGTCGCCTCAAACTCCTAGAGCACTACTGCAAGCGGGGGATACGACCTAGCAGCAGTTCCTCACGACGGCCCTCATAGATCTCAACAATCTGAGTTCTGACCAAATTGCTGTTGAGCTTATCCAAAAGCTGGAGAGAAGCCACCGCCAAATCCTTCGCCAATTCCTTCCAACTGACGCGGAACAAGCGGATTAACTGCCCATAACAGGCTAGGCGATCGCCCAACGACAACTGGGTTTCCTGAACCGCCGCCGCATAGCGCCAAAAACGCTCCCAACGCGGGAAATTCAGACGCCCCCGTCGTGATTCGTCATACCAAATCGATAGCAAGATTGAAGAGATCGCATTGATGCTCAAAGACTGTGCCTCGTGGCGTCGCAGAAAAAACAACTTCTCGGGCACCTCGTGAAACCGACCGAGTAAGCTGAGACGCGCGAGCAACACCAGATCAGTCCCGGCGTAGGTGCCCATCAAAGGCGTGCGTCTGAGGGCATCCAAACGGATCACCCCAAACAAATGATGCCCCGAGTGTGGAAAACAAGCCAAGTCGCCAAAGCGCTCGGCGGCCTTGGGGGAGTCAACCCTGAGGTGCACATTGGCATTGGTCATGCCCACGTAGAGCTCATCGTTTTTGCCAATGCCCTTTTCTAGGGGCTTGCCTGTATTGTCAATCACCTGGGCTTGGGGGAAACAAACCACCACGTCCGGCTCGCGTTCCAAAACCCCAACGCATTTCTCCAGCATGGTCGGGGCACAGACGTCATCATGGGCCGCCAGCTTAAAGTATTTGCCTCGAGCTAGCTTGACCGTATAGTTCTGGTTTTGGGTGCAGCCCAAGTTTTCTGGGTTGCGAACGTAGCGAACCCGAGCATCCTGGGCGGCGTAGGCCTCGCAAATCCTTTGGGTGCTATCTGTCGAAGCGTTGTCTGTGATAATCAGTTCAAAATCCCGAAAGGTCTGACCCAAAATGGAATCGATCGCCTCTCGAATAAAATTTTCACCGTTATAGACGGCTAGACCAACCGTAACCAAAGGAAGATTTTCATGCATAACTAGAAGGATCTCGCTAAATTATTTATAAGTCAACAGTCAAGCCGTAAGGAACAGGGCAAACCTGGGCATCATCTACAACCTAGCTATCAAGGAAATCACCGTCTGTTGGTGGGGGACAGAAGCAAATACCTGGCGGATAGGCGAATATGGATATAGTGGAGGAAACAACGGAGTAAAACAAAATTCCGTGCTAGCACGAATCTATCTGAGTGGAATCAGTCGCGGCCAGTGCTGAAATGCACTAAACGTTATGGAGATGAATTAGGCCATTTCACTCGCGACGCTAATGACAAAAGGCTGCTCCAAAAGACCTGTCATTCTCAAGATAGTTGGATTCGATCGTCGTATGATGACCCCATGGAAGAACTTCACAGAATCTCTATCAAATGCTAGAGCTGCAATTAATCTCTGGATTCATGTGTTAATAAACACAGAAATCTGCTCGTCCTCCAACAGAAGCTTTTGCCGAGAGCGGCTTCTTAACTCTGCTTTGCTCCACGATTCTGATTCAATCTTCAGTTAAGGCCTGACGGCCTCCCTTCCAAGCGCCGTACAGCTCAAACAAAATTTTGCGTAGCCCTGGACTAATGGCAAAAACAGCGACATAGCAAGCGGTCAACAACAACAGACCGACCCAAGAGGGCAGCCACGGCCCCGCAAATAAAGCCGGTAGAGTGGCAAGAACCAAAAGCAAGGCGTTGCGATATTGGGGCGCTCCACAGAGCTTCACGATCGCCTGATGGATCAGGCCATAGCTCGGTAAAGTCGCCAATTCGGCCATGCCATACCCCCAAATACCAAACAGGTTCAGCCCGAAGATGGCCGCCAGCCACTGCAAGGCGACATAGCCCGCATTGAACTTGCCGACTTCCCGGTTGTTTCCCGCTGCATACAGGGCCGAAGAATGCAGCTCGAACATGGCTGTCATCATGACGCCCGTCGCAATGAACGGAAATAGATAGGCGCTGGGCAACCACTTGCTGCCAAACATCAACGGGATCAGCCAGGACGAAACGCAGGCAAAGGTGGCGCAGGCGGGCGAGACCAAGAGCACTTGGTAGACCATGCCTTGGCTAATGGCCGAGCGAATTCGGTCTGGGTCTCCCAATAGCTTGGCAAGCACGCTGATAGACATGCGGTTCAAGACTAAGCGAAACACTGCCAACTGGTCTGCGAAGCGAACGGCAAGACTGACGATGCCAGCAGCCTCAATGCCTGCAAAACGAGTCACAAACAGGGTAACGGTCAGGGTTCGCAGGGAGAGGATCCAGGTGGCCCCAGTGTAGACGAGGCCAGTTTGCAGCGCGGGGAAAATGAAGCTGCTTCGCCAGTGGAATTGAAAGGGAACGGGTTTGTGGTAGCGGACAAAGACCAGCTCGGCCATGTACTGGGATGCCAGACCGATAATCGGGCCCCAATAGCCATAGCCTGTGAGGACGAGGGGCAGGGAAACCGCATAGTTGGCCATTTGACCAATCGTTTCACCGAGGCCAATTTCGGCGAACATGAGTTCTCGCTCCATCATGACGATGGAGGCATTACCGAGCAGCTCTAGCCACAGTGGCAAGGCCAGAAAGCGAATGATCGGGATGACAGCTGTACTTTTTGTCCAGTCTCCCAGGGCGGGCGCAAGCAGCCAGAGCAGGAGCGCTAGACCCATGCCTAGGGTGTTGTAAAACGCCAGGATCTGCCGGGGGGTTTCTTTGGGGAGTTCGGTTTGGCGGAGGACGTAGACACCAATGCCGAGTTTGTTGGTCCAGATCAGGAAGTAGAAGATTCCCATGGCGATCGCCACAATGCCGTACTTCTCTGGCCCTAGAACTCGAGCGACCACCAATACGCTCACCAGGGAGAAAACGGAGGTGATCAACTGGCGAATCGCGAGGACAATTCCACCTTGGAGAATCTTTTTCTTGAGGTCTTGATCAGACATGATGCGCTCTTGTACCTGGCGATGGTCGATTCAGGATCCAGCCGGTGAAAAACGCGGCATTCTCTGGGGCACAGTTTGGAGTGATGAGTGGAGTGCTGATCAGATATGGCGCGCAGGGCCTCGCGGCAGTGTGCTGTGACGGGGAGCGGTGGCGAGCGATCGCTCAATCACACGGTTGAGCACCTGCTCGTATTCCTGAATTACGGTGTCCCAGCTAAACCGGGCTGCATTGGCGCAGGCTAGTTGTTGCCAATTGGGTTGGACCGAGACGGTCTCTAGGGCCGCTGCGTAGGCAACGGGATCGGTCACATCACACAGCAGACCCGCGTTGCCGATGGTGTGTCGTCGCATCGGATCGTCTGTGGTGACGACGGGCAAGCCGGTGGCCATTGCCTCTAAATACGATAGGGCACAAGGTTCGTCCAGGGAAGCCAGCGTGAACAAATCAGCGCTGCGATAGACGTCGGGCATCTGCTCGAAGCGGAAGGTTTGGATGGCAAAGCGATCGGGGCCTAGCAATTGCTCGCCCAGGGCTTGGTAGTAGGCGCGATCGGGGCCATCCCCACAAATCAACAAATTGAGACCTGGCAAGCGAGCCAACGCCTGGAGCGTGAGTTCGACCCGCTTGTGTCCGGTACGGCAAAGAGACGCCACGCACAGCACCACTGGCCCCTCAGCAAAGGGCAGAGGAACGCGATTGCCCTCGGGAGAAAACCGCTTCAGATCAACGCCATTATGAATCACGCTCACCGACTGCTGAGGATGACTCTGCTGGACTAACCGAGCCGTTTCTGGTGAAAACACGACTAGCTCATCGGGGTGGAATCTGAGATTTCGCATTAAGGGCTTGTTGCCGGACATCGAGCCCGCATGTTCTGTGTAGAGCACAGGGGTTCCCTTAATCGATCGAACTAGCGCTGCTACGGCCAAGCCACCATAGTCATTACAGGGAAAAATGACGTCTGGCGTATGGGTCAACAATCGCCCCAGGCAGGGGAAAAAACTGGTGACGTGTTCGATCACAATATCGGGATGGGTGGCAATGCGATTCATCCAAACCGAGAGCAAAGGGTGCTTGACCCACTCTCGAGCCACGGAGCGACAGATTCCGCCCGCAGGGTAAAACCCTGGGTCATCTGAGTGACCGGCTAGCAACTCCACGTCAAAAAAAGGCCTGAGCCGCCGAGCCATTTCCAGGGAAAAAGCTTCGGCACCGCCGCTGTGGCTAATGCCAGCGCTCGGGCTAATCAGAGTAACTTTGCGGCGGTTAAGGTTCGGCATAAAGCAATCCAGAAAATAACAATCCAGAAAATAAGACCATTGACCCCGCGCGTGATTTGTCTAGACGGAAGGTTGGAGGCACGATCGCGTCTCCAACCGTGCTTCTGGAGTCCAGTCCCAAGAGACCACGGCCACCAATAGCCAGAAGTAGAAAAATAGCGTCGTGTGGCTCCAAATATTGTCGGTCAACATACCAAACGCAAGCGCCGCCAAAATTGCAAATAGGGTGAGTGCTAAGTTGCGCTGCTTTTGGGGCAGGGTCGGCGTCTGGTAAAGCCGCCACAGCCTGACGGCGATACCGGCGAGCAACACAATAAAGAGCGCTAATCCCAATATTCCCCCCTCGGTCAAGGCACGCACATAGTCGTTGTGCGCATAGTTTTGGTATACGGTCACAAATGAACTAGAGCCAATGCCGTAGCCCAACAGGGGATATTTCTGCCAAGCCTGTAACAAAAACGTCCACTGGGTAATGCGCCAGTTGAAGCTATTGCCATCCCACTGGCCCATCACCACGGCCCGTGACCAGTCGATATCAGAGTTGAGCAATGGGGTATTGGCGATCGAAGCCAAACGCTCTCGACCAAACTCGCTAGAACCAAACAGTAGCAGCAAGGCCGAGACGAGAATAATCCCGCCTAAGGCACTTTTAAACGTCAGGCGTGGTGCCATGAATGTGAGCAGAAAAGCCACAAACATCAAAAGCCCTGTTAGGGCCTTAGTACTCACCAGAAAAAAGACCAGTACACAGAGTACGAGGCCCCAAGGCAACTTGTTCGGGGAGTCCAAAAACTTCCAAAGGGTCAACGCAATAAAAAGAACGAGAAACGAAGCAAACGTTGCGGGGTGACCCAGGGTTCCGTTAATGCGAGAACCGATGTCAAAGCCGCCGCCAGTATTGGTGAACAGCAAAAACTTGGGCAACAGCGAAGGGGGTAAAGCGATCTGCAAAATGGCTGCACCCATCGGAGCCAGCAAACTCAAAAACAGCAATCGAATCGCTTTTTCAGGGTGCAGTCGATCTTGTAGCTGGGACACCAACAAATACAGAATCAGCCAGGAGGACATCCGTACCCACTCCCGTAGCGAATCGGAGAGGGACAAACCGCTCGGCCCCAAGCCGCCCAGCGGTAACAGCACCAGCCAAACGCCTTGAAGGGCAATCCAGCCGCTAAAGAACATGAAGAGGCTATCGGCTTTGATCGGCTTTTTGAGCAAAACCAGCAGCAGAATATAAACGATCGCGACGAAATCGAGGGCAACCGCAAAAATCGCAGGCAACTGCTGCTCCGAAAATAGGTCGAGCGAGCTGCGCACCAGCAACAGGGCAATGACCGTCCATTCAAACTGAAGCACCAGGCTTAAGCCAACTAGGCCCGCCACCAAGCCCGCCACTAGCAAAAAGGTTCTGAGGCAAGATAGGCAGAAGCTATTCCTAGACCCGCCGCGATCGCCACCAGCAGCGGCAACAGCAGCGCGGTTCTCGATGCAGAAACTCTCAGCATCCTGGCCTAAAACTCCTACGAACGTGACATAAACTGATCTGAACCGAGGAGCTTCGGGTCTTTGGATTGACCTATTCTGAGACCGGAGCTCGGAGCCATGCGCGGAAGCTCCCGAGTCTCATTGACAACGATGCCTGCGACAGCAATGGAGTTGTCGTTGAGATTACTCATGGCCGCCACCATGGATTCCTTCACCGTCAGATTGGGACGCACGACAAACAGAACGCCGTTGGCATGTTGCCCCATGGTGATGGCATCAGAAGACGCACCCACCGGCGGCGTGTCGATCAAAACCAATTCATAATGCTTGGCTGCGGTTTGCAACAGCTGCTCCATTTGCTTGGATTCAATCACCGTCGAAGGACGGTTGACCATCTCGCCGCAGGATAAAACGTGGAGATTCTCGATCGCGGTGGGCTGCACGGCCTCGTCAAACAGAACAGTGCCGTTCACAACCTGGGTTAGACCCAGGGGAGAGGCCGCACCTAGCAAGTCGGATTGACGCGGGCTGAGCAAATCCGCATCGATCACCAGGGTTCGGCGCGACAGCATGGCCGAAACCCCTGCCAGACGAGCCACCACATCAGATTTCCCTTCTCCTTCAACGGTGCTACTCACCACGAGGATGCGGCAATTACCGTTTTGGGCCCCGCGCAGCTCAATGTTCTTGAGCAATCTGCGGTGGGGTTCAACCACGGTGGGGGAGTTGAGAAAGGCTTCTAGGGGCAGATCGCCACCGCCCAAGAGCAGGCGACCCGACTGGCGCGGCAAAATACCCAAGACCTGGGCATCGGTTGAGGACTCGACTTCCCGAGCACTGCGCACCGTATTGTTGAGGGACTCGAGGAGGAGGATGACGCTACTGGCTAGGACAGACGCTGCTGCTGTGGCGAGCACCATGACGACCGGCATCTTCGGACTGCTGGGTTCCGTCGGCTCGTCGGCCAAGCCAATGATGCGAACGTTGCTGAGGAGTTGTGCTTCGGCGATACGGGCTTCTTGAAGTTTTTTCTGGAGGACATCCAGGTTGCTTTGGGCTTCGGTGCGATCGCGCTCCAAACCCGCTAACATCTGACGACGCTCTGGGATGGTCGCAATCTGGGCCTGCAGGAACTGTCGATTTTTCTCTAGCAAACTCAAATGATTCGCTAAGGCAGAGCCTTCCACCGTATTGAGCACGTAGCGAGAGATCAAATCCTGGCTGAGGTCATCCTTGGCCTCAAGCGCTGCGGGCAACGCATCCGAAGCCGGTAAAAACTGTCTTAAGCGCTTTGTATAAAGATTATTGATATCATCGCGTTGCTGAACTAACCCTTGAACCTGGGGATGGCTGTCCTGAAATTTAGCCCGAGCCTGAATGACTTGGGTCTGAATCTCCAGCAAACGCGTTTTCAAATCCGCCAACTCCTGATCCTGGCCAATGCGGGAGGCTGTGAAGGCTAACTCTGGGGTCTCAAACCCCGTCGTCTTACGCAGCAGAGCATCCCGAGTTCTTGCCTCTTGAAGCTGTCCGGCGATCGTCCGCTCCTGAGTCTGAATCTCGGAAATGTTGTCTAAAAGCTTCGTGGTCTGGGCTTCAACATTAACAATCCCATTCTCCTGGCGAAACTTCATCTCCAACGCTTCTGTCGCTTTGAGCTTGGAGCGCTCCTGGGGAATCTGCTGTTCCAAGAACTGACGAACCGAAGAAGCCTCTAGCCGAATATCCTCCGCACTCTGGGCCACCACTTCCCCGGCAATGCGGTTGAGCAGGCTAGCGGTCAGTTTGGCATTGGGATTGCGATGAGTAATTTCAAGAATATTGGTTGCCGGAACCACCGTAACTTCTAAATCCTTGCGTAAGGCCCAAACATCGGGGAGCTTATCAGGCTGAATCTGACGAGCACCCGCCTCTTGAAGGAGGGCACTGGTGAGCACCCGCTCGGATTTGACCAGCTCCGCCTGGGTCGCCATGGGATCGGTGCTGTTCGAAAAGCGTCCAGGTGCACGGGTCAAAGCCTGACCAATCTCCGAGACACTCACCTCTGGATCTTCCACAGACAGACGCACCGAAGACTGGTAGGTCGGCGCAGCGGTCAATAAGTAGAGAGCCCCACCCCCAATAACCGAGGAAAATGTGAGCAGTGCAGGCAGCCAATGGCGTTTGACAGGGGGCAATATCGACGAAAGATTATCCATATTAAGTTTAGGAATGAAGCTGTTGACCCAGCCGAAGCAGATCGAGGGAGCAAGCTCACCCCCCAGGAATAGAAACTTTGTTTTTCTGTGCAATTATTCCCTGGGGTTCCGACGTCGTAACAGGCAAGGCCGCTTTTGGAAGCCCGAGCAACGTCGAATGGAGCTGAAAACTGTCTCCGACAACCCGCTCCCAGCTGTAATGTTCGCGGACATAGATTTGAGCTTGCTGGGCCATTGCCTGCATCTGTTGAGAATTGGACATAGCCCAGGATAGCTTACTGATACAGTCGTCAAGATCACAGGCCCGGAAGGTAAGACCCCGACTCTCGCCCAAAAGTTGCCGGTGAGGCGCAATATTGCTGGCAACGATCGGCAGCCCCTCCTGCATCGCCTCCAGCATGGCCAGCGGCAGGCCTTCGATCTCCGAGGGAAGCACAAACAAGCCAGCCCCCCGCATGACCTCTGCTAGATATCGTCCTTTCAACACACCGGTGAACAAAATATCAGGGTCGTGGTCTGCCAAGGCTAGGAGCTTGGCCTGGAAAGAAGGCGTCTCGCTACTGCCGCCCACCACGGCAAGCTTCCACCCCTGTGCCTGCAAACGACGAAAGGCCTGAATCAGAAGGTCGGGGCATTTTTCTGGCACCAGTCTGCCCAAAAAACCAGGTAACGCTTGGGCTCCAATCCCAAGCTGCGGGCAAAGGTAAAGTCCTGATCGGAGGGCGCATATTTGGCTGGGCCATTGGGAATATAAACCGTTTCTCGGCCGTAGGTGATCCAGAAATAGCGGCGTAGCTCCTGGGAGACGACGACGAGTTCATCGGCGCACCGCACCGCAATTTTTTCACCAGAACGAATCAGAGCGCTTGAAAGATTGCCCCACTTGACTCGTTGCCAGTCTAAACCGTGGCAAAAGACAACGACTTTGGCTGAGGAGGCGACAGCCGGCAACCAAGCAAAAAGCGCAGGGCCTAAGGCGTGAACATGCACCACGTCATAGCGGTGCAGGAGGGTTGCGAAGCAGGCTCCCAGAGCAGAGCTCACGAGGGCATCTGCGCCTCTAATCGCAGGAAACGAAGGCAGGGAAATGACACGAACTCCATCAAAGTCGTAGCGGTCAAAGGCAGGTAGGTCGATGTAGGAGGAGCGTGCGTACAAATCGACGCTATGACCTGCTGCCACCATGCGCGGATAAACCTCTGCGCAATAATGTTCGATTCCTCCTTGGCCTGGGGGTAATCCCTTCGCACCGATAACGGCAATTCTCATTAAGCGGCCCTCATTGCTTGACAAATACCACGACGCGATCGAATGAAAATAGGTAAAAAAAATACTCCAGACAACAGCTCAGACAATGAGTTGAGCCTCCCAACGGCTGAGCAGTTGCTGGTAGATTTCCTCGATGACACGACTGGCTTCATAGGGGTGTGAATCCTCAAGGCAAGATGCCTGGGGATAGCGATCGGGATGGTTGAGCACCTGGGCGATCGCTGCGGCGATCGCCTCCGGTTCCCGCGCATCACACACGACACCGCTCGCCTGGGAGAGCAGCTTGGGCGTCTCACCACAGCGGGTGGTGACAATCGGTACACCGCAAGCCAGAGCTTCGAGCACCACAAGCGGCAAACCTTCGTAGCGGCTGGTAAGGATGCACAGATCAGCGCACTGGTGTAATGCAATGAGCTGCTCTTGGGGCTGGGCTCCCAGGAGCGAAACCCCAGGCCCGATGCCCAAACGCTCGATCTCAGCTTGCATGGACTCCATTAGCTCGCCGTCACCGGCCACGAGCAGATGCACGGGCTGGCTGTTCGTGCGTCGCACCTCGGCAAAGGATTGAAGCAGTAGTAAGGGATCTTTCTGGGGATGTAGCCGCCCTGCAAACAGCAGCAAGCGGGTGTCTTCAGTCAGTTTGAGACGCTCACAGAGCGATCGCCGCGATCGCCTCCGAGCCTCGTCGGAAAGGGGATAAAACAGCTCGGTATCGACCGTATTCCGCACCAGGGAGACCCGCTCGGCAATGTCTGGATAGTGGGCTTGGTAAAATGCCTTCGACTCGGAGTTACAAGAGAGAATCTGGGGAAACTTCCGGATGAGTAGGGCTTCCAGCGCTAGATATGCCTGGGGAAACCGTCGCCAAAGTATCGTCCTTGGTTCAGGCTTCGCTTTCGTTTTGCCCTGGATTGTTTTGCCCTGGATTGTTTTGCCCTGGATTGTGGTGAGCTTGGCCCCCTTGGCCTGAGCTTCCTTGTCCTGGATCACCTGGGAAAGAATGTCATTGTGCACAAAAAGGGTTTTTCACCCGCCCAGCCAAAGGTCGCCAACCCGGGCTCTAAGCGGTGAAAATGCATGAAATCGGAGGCCAGATGTCGCTTCATCAGCGCCAGAGTATAACGCAGAGTCGTCGGAACCCACTGGCGGCGGTTATCATCCTCAATTCGAAATAGCGGCATAAAAAGTATCTCTCGACCCTTAAGGCTGATCTGGTGCCAAACGCCGGGCCGGAGCTCTGACGTGCTGGTCACACCCACGAGACGTAAACGCAAGCTATCTGGCGCATACTTCACAAAAGAGCCAATGATCGTCTGGATACCACCAATGGTGGCATTCAGGGGATCATACTGATAAAAAATAGTCAATACGGGCTTTCGCATACAAAATTAAGTTCCCATGGATTAACCCGGAGGTAATCTGGACTGGGGATTACACAGAAACTGGAAAACACCCACCCGTATCTAAGAGTGCTCTAAGACGAGTTAACTAATCAACCCCCATCTCACTATCTTGCGCATCTAGGCGTACGGGATAACATCTGAAAATACCTTGTTGACAGTAAAATCTATCAATAAGCATCGAATAAGCAAGGGTCGATCAAATTCAGTCAAAACACTCGGACTATTCAAGAACATTGTATAGAGCGTGACCGTTGATCCCGTTGAGCCACGGTTCCACTTGACGGTTTCTTAAATTAGCCATCTTGTATGTGAGCTTGCGATAAAGGACGCCATACATAAAAACACCTTGAGAACTGGGTTTAAGGCTTAGATTCGGTCTCTGGCCCTAGGGTGCGGCATGGGCTGGCTGTGAGAATAATTTGGGCAAAGCGCTCAGGGCACCATTGGACAAAACATTTCAATCCAGCAATTCATCAACGCGTTGGTGTTTAGGATTCCTGGGTCTAGCGGTGGCTGGGAGAGTTAAATGATCCTTTATGGAATGGCGGAAGAATGTGTGTTTACGATGAAGTGCTCGGCGATCGCGACCGCGATCGCGCAGTTATGCCGGGGCCTATGGGTATAATTTTGGCTAGTTGCCTCTTAAGAGAGGCTTTTGAGTAGTTCGTCTGGCGACATATTTATAAAGTCTACGTTTCGGTTGAATGGGTCTTTACGCGGTTTTAGTTTTAATGTCCAAGATCTCAGTCAAGGGATTTTAATTTTTATGAAAGCAGTGATATTTGCGGGTGGCTTTGGGACTCGTCTCAGTGAAGAGACCAGCGTTCGTCCGAAGCCCATGGTCGAGATCGGAGGCCGACCGATTCTCTGGCACATTATGAAAACCTACTCCATGCATGGCATCGATGAGTTTGTCATCTGCTGTGGTTATAAGGGCTACGTGATTAAGGAATATTTTGCCAATTATTTCTTGCACATGTCCGATGTGACCTTTGACATGGCCGAAAACCGGATGACAGTCCATGAGCGAAGTGCCGAACCTTGGAAGGTGACTCTGGTGGATACGGGGCTCAATACAATGACCGGAGGACGTTTGCGACGGGTGCGTGAATATATTGGCAACGAAACTTTCTGTCTCACCTATGGCGACGGGGTCAGTAATGTCAATGTGACAGAGCTGCTCGAATTCCATCGGAACAAGGGAGGACTGGCGACCATGACGACTGTCCAGCCGCCAGGTCGCTTCGGTGCAATCTCCCTACAAAAGGACGAGACGACGATCCACAGTTTTCAGGAAAAGCCCGAGGGCGATGGGGCCTGGGTAAATGGGGGCTATTTTGTCTTGGAGCCCGAGGTCATCGATTATGTCCAGGGAGACAAGACGGTTTGGGAGCAAGAGCCCCTGGAGAAGCTAGCCCAGATGGGACAACTTTCGGCCTATAAGCACAAGGGGTTTTGGCAGCCGATGGATACGCTGCGAGATAAGAGCTATTTGGAGGAGATGTGGAATGCAGGCCAAGCGCCCTGGAAGGTTTGGACGGACGATCGCTAGCCTAACTTGCACGGGGCGATCGCGCCGATCTCGCTCGTGATCTATCCACAAACGAAGGTCAATCGACCCAAATCAACTCACAAAAATTAATCTACCCAACGACCGACGACACAATTACCGACGACGACACAATTGAGGAAGGATGCAGATGATTTATGACTATGCGGTGGTCGGCGGCGGCATCGTCGGTCTCTCGGTTGCCATGACCTTGGGCCAACGGTTCCCTGATGCCAAAATTTTGGTGCTCGAAAAAGAGTCTGAATGGGCTCACCACCAAACGGGCAACAACAGCGGCGTGATTCACGCGGGGGTGTATTACAAACCCGGTAGCTTTAAGGCCAAGTTTAGCCGCGCGGGCTCCCGCTCCATGGTGGAGTTTTGTCAGCAGCACAATATTCCCCACGAGGTTTGTGGCAAGGTGATCGTCGCGGTGGATGACGGTGAGCGGCCGCGTTTGGAGAATTTATACCAGCGAGGTCTGGAAAACGGACTGCCGGTGCATCGCATTACGGCGGAAGAAGTCAAAGAGCACGAGCCCTATGTCAAAGCAGTGGCGGGGATTTGGGTCGAATCAACTGGCATTGCCGACTACCGCCAAGTCTGTCATAAGTATGCGGAAATTGCCCAGAACCAGGGCGCGGATCTGTGGCTGAACACGAAGGTGTTGCGCTTGGGCAATGCCGGGCGTGAGCAGGTGATTCAGACGAACCAGGGGGATTTTACGGCGAGGTTTCTGGTCAATTGTGCCGGATTGTTTAGCGATCGCATCGCCAAGCTCGGCCAAGTCGATCCCCAGGCTAAAATCATCCCCTTTCGAGGCGAATATTACGAACTCGTCCCCGAAAAACGTCACCTGGTCAAGGGTCTGATTTACCCCGTGCCCAACCCCGATTTTCCCTTCCTGGGCGTTCACTTTACCCGCATGATTGATGGTAGCGTCCATGCTGGCCCCAATGCGGTTCTGAGCCTGAAGCGCGAGGGCTACACCAAGACCGACTTTGACCTGGGCGACTTTGCCGAAGTGATGACCTACCCTGGCTTTTGGAAGCTGGCCGCCAAACATGCCGATGAAGGCATCCAGGAAATTATTCGTTCCTTCAGCAAAGCCGCCTTCGTCAAGAGCTTGCAGGGCTTGATTCCTGAAGTTCAGATGGCGGATGTGGTTCCCACCCACGCCGGGGTGCGCGCCCAGGCGCTGATGAACACGGGCCAGTTGGTGGACGACTTTTTGATTGTGGAGGGCGAAAATGCCATTCACGTTTGCAATGCACCGTCCCCGGCGGCGACGTCGTCGCTGGAAATTGGCAAGTTTGTTGTGGAAAAGATTGCCCAGTCGGTGGGTAAATCGCCACGTACGGCTGCGATCGCAGGTTAGGTTTTATACTTAGTTCTACCTTCTACGGATTATTCCCATGAACGTTCTTGTCACCGGTACCGAAGGCTATTTAGGGTGTTTGCTGGCTCCCCTGTTGATTGAGCGGGGTCATGAGGTTACGGCGGTCGATACGGGTTTTATAAGTCTGGCTGGCTGTATAACGGCACCAGCAAGACCGCGAAGACGCTGACGAAGGATATTCGCAACATTGAGCTCGAGGACTTGGCGGGGATTGAGGCGATCGTCCACATGGCCGAGTTGTCCAACGATCCCACCGGGCAGTTGTCGCCGACGATTACCTACGACATCAACCACAAAGGCTCCGTGCGATTGGCAGAACTCGCGAAGCAGGCGGGTGTACGCCGCTTTATCTACATGTCCTCTTGCAGCGTCTACGGCGTAGCGACGGATGGCGACATCACCGAGGAATCTGCCGTCAACCCACAAACCGCCTATGCCGAGTGCAAAACCTTGGTCGAACGGGATTTGCAGCCGATGGCAGACGACAATTTTTCGCCGACGTTTATGCGGAATTCAACGGCCTTTGGTGCGTCGCCCCGGATGCGGTTTGACATTGTGTTGAACAATTTGGCCGGTTTGGCTTGGACGACAAAAGAAATTAGTATGACCAGTGACGGTACGCCCTGGCGTCCGCTGGTGCATGCGTTGGACATTGCCAAGTCAATTTATTGCGCGCTGGAAGCGCCCCGCGACATCATCCACAACCAAATTTTCAATGTGGGCGATTCGGCTCAAAACTACCAAGTGCGTCAGATTGCTGAAATTGTTGCCGCGACCTTTCCGGGCTGCCAGCTGAGCTTTGGCGAGAATGGTTCGGACAACCGCAGCTATCGGGTTTCCTTTGACAAAATCAATACTCAGCTACCTGGCTTTAAGTGTGAGTGGAATGCGGAGCGCGGAGCGAAGCAGCTCTATGATGTCTTCTCCCAAATCGACATGACCCAGGAGATGTTTGAGTCTCGTGGATTTACGCGGCTGAAGCAGTTGGAGTATTTGATTCGGACTCAGCAAATTGACCAGGATTTCTTCTGGAAATAGGACAAACGCGGTTCGGTGCACCGAACCGGAATAGCCGGGCGATCGCGGTTCGTTGCATTGGGCTGGAACAGCCGGGCGATCGCGGTTCGTTGCATCGAGCCGGAACAGCCGGACGAACGCGGTTCGTCCCTACCATCTCATCCAACAATTAAATCTATGAAATTTACTGAGACCAAACTCAAAGGCGCGTTTATTATCGACGTCGAGGTTATGGCGGACGATCGCGGTGGTTTTGCCCGTACGTTTTGTGCCAAGGAATTTGAGGCCCATGGTCTCAAATCCACCTTTGTCCAATGCAACATGTCCTACAACTTCAAGGCTGGGACGCTGCGCGGCATGCACTATCAAGTTGCACCCGCTTGCGAAACCAAGCTGGTGCGTTGCACCAAGGGCGCGATTTATGACGCCATTATCGACATGCGGCCCGACTCGCCGACGTACAAAGAATATATTGGCGTGGAGCTGACCGAAGACAACCACCGGGCGCTGCTGGTGCCGGAAATGTTTGCCCATGGCTACCAGGCGCTGACCGATGGCGCGGAGGTGGTCTATCAAGTGGGTGAGTTTTATACACCGGGCTACGAGCGAGGTCTGCGTTACGACGATCCAGCCTTTGGGATTGAGTGGCCCATGGACGTGACCGTGATTTCGGAGAAGGATGCGGCTTGGGCTGCATTTGGCGCTGAACCTGCGATCGCCTAATCTCCGATCGCCCCACTCACTCGCCACTCCCCAACCCCCACCGTCTACAAACACCCGCAAACCAGGAAAGCAAACAGAAATGATCATCGTTGATACCGCCCTCAAAGCTCGCGCCGAAGCAGGTAACCCCGTCCGCGTAGCGATGATTGGCGCAGGCTTTATGGGCCGAGGCGTTGCCAATCAAATCATTAATTCGGTGCCAGGCATGTCCCTGGTGGCGATTTCTAACCGTAACCTCAGCGGCGCGGAACGGGCCTACACCGAAGCTGGAATCGAAAACTTCCGCGAAGTGATGAGCGTAGCGGATCTCGAAGCCGCGATTCAAAAGGGCGTGCCAGCGGTGACCGAGGACGGAATGCTGCTGTGCCAAGCGGAGGGCATTGAAGCGGTGATTGATGTGACCGGTGCGATCGAGTTTGGCACCCAGGTGGTGTTGGAAGCCGTCGCCCACGGCAAGCACATTGTCTCCATGAACGCCGAACTCGATGGCACCATTGGCCCCATCCTCAAAACCTATGCTGATAAAGCGGGCGTCATTCTCACCGGCTGCGACGGCGACCAGCCCGGTGTGCAAGCCAATCTCTATCGCTTTGTCAAAAGCATTGGCCTGACGCCCTTAGTCTGCGGCAACATCAAGGGTCTGCAAGATCCCTACCGCAACCCGACCACCCAGGAAGGCTTTGCCAAGCAGTGGGGCCAAAATCCGTATATGGTGACCAGCTTTGCGGATGGGACTAAGGTTTCCTTTGAGCAGGCTATCGTCGCGAATATGACCGGCATGACCGTGGCTAAGCGCGGCATGTTAGGCTACGACTTCCGGCTGCACGCCGATGAGCTGGTCGAAAAATTTAGCCTGGACAACTACACCGGCCATATTGATGATGTCACCGGCATCTATGACGTCGACCAGCTCAAGGAATTGGGCGGCATCGTAGACTATGTCGTCGGCCTCAAGCCCGGCCCCGGCATTTATATTTTCGCCACCCACGACGACCCCAAGCAACAGCATTATTTGAACTTGTACAAATTGGGCCAAGGGCCTTTGTACAGCTTCTATACGCCCTATCATCTCTGCCATTTTGAAGTGCCGTTGTCGGCGGCGCGGGCGGTGTTGTGCAACGACGTGGTGTTGGCCCCGGCGGGTGCGCCTCGGGTGGATGTGGTGGCGATCGCCAAAAAAGATCTCAAAGCAGGCGAAATGCTCGACGATTTAGGTGGCTATGCAACCTATGGTGAGTGTGAGACGGCGGAGATTAGTTTGCGCGATCGCCTCCTGCCCATCGGCCTCTCGGAAGGCTGTCGCCTCAAGCGCGACGTGGCCAAGGACACCGCGTTGACCTACGACGATGTCGAGCGCCCCGTTGGCCGCCTGTGCGACAAACTGCGGGCAGAACAGGATGCTCATTTCTTTGGGGCTTAACCTTTCGTGTGTTCGCTTGGAGAATTAGCCATGGTCTAGGGGACTACGCACGCCGCGTCCCCCACGGTTGAGCACATGGGTATAGAACATAGTTGTCTTGACATCGGTACTCCTTTCAGGTGAGGGTAGCTGCAACCCCCTTCACGCCGAGCCTTCAGTGCTTAGAGCAAACTTTACAGACCTGAAGCATCCTGGGCTGTGCAACGACCCTGGGGCATGGCTCGCCTACCTTGACGGAACCATCGAAATTCTCATGCCGTATGGGGGCCATCACACGCTTTGCTCGCTCGATCGGAGCGCTGTAGTCAAGACTCATCGCAGCCTCAACGAATGGCTGGACATCGGCTCAGGCGAGGAGAATCTCTCTGGGAAAAAGATTTTATACCGTTTCGCTATGTAGGCGTAAAGACTGTATGAGGCAGCGAAATTTGAGTTCAAAGCTGAGTTGATTGTGCAAATATTCATGCATACCCTGCTTAGGACTGAGAAACGCGATCGCAATGCCCTAGCGATCGCAGCCAAACCCGCTCAATCCACTCCGCTCAACCCACCCACCCAAAATCAAGCCTAGCGCCACACCAACAGTGCCGTCTGCATCAGACCGATCACCAGACCCAAAATGCCGCCCAGATTGACGATCGCCTGCAACTCGCTCTTGACAATGCCCTGGACTGCCGCCTCAAGTTCCTGGGGAGATGTGGCCATCACCCGACTGGTAATCACCGCATCGATGTCCAAAATCGGGATCGCCTGGGCGACAATTTGTTCTAAGTCTCGCTCCAGATACCGCTCCAAAATCATCGCGAGCTCTTGGCTAACAAAGGTCAGCGACGTTTCTAGCACGGGAGAATTGCGCAATCGGTTGAGCACCAACGCCGCAATATTTTCCCAATCTAGGGATTGACTCAGACCTTGGAGAACCTCCGTGCCCTGCTCGCGCAGATAGTCCCGCACGGTTTGCCGTATGGTTTTGCGCAGCTGACGCACGGTGCTAATGGGCAGGTTTTGCAAGGAAAAGTTTTGTAGTCCCTCCTGCAGTCGGCTTTCGACATTGAGAACCTCCAGCAACTCGCGAATGACCGCATTGCTCGATTCGCGCTCGTCAAGACAATGCGATCGCAACCGCTGCAAGGTATTGCGCAAGCCAAACAAATTGGCCACCACCCAGTAGGTGCCGCTGCTTTTTTCGCGAAAGGCTTCGTCGATGGCTTGGATATTGCGATCGGTCAAAAAGTCCACCAGCCCCTGACGAATGACATCGGGAGGAAAAACACCGTTCACCCCCCAATCCACCAACTGCTTTGCCTGGGGCTGGTTAAGCTGAAATTCCAACAAAACCTGATCAAAAATTTGATTCAGCTGAGGCTCTAAGAAATCTTCCCGGCGCGCCAAAACCCGAATCAGGCGCGGCAAAGACTGGCTGAACAGATCGCGCAAAATGCCGGCCAAAATGCCCACGGTTTTTTGACTGTCGTCTTTTTGGACTTGTTCGAGGGCCAGCTCCAGCAACCACAGAATTACCTGCTGGAGACGTTCTGTTTGCAACAGCTTGCGGGCGAGGTTTTGCAATTCCTCCGGGGTCAACAGGGAGCCCATGATCGCATTGGCGATGCGCTGGGCCAGTCGCGCCTGATTTCCCGGAATTAGGCCTGGGGTAAACGGCAACTGCCGTCCGAATAGAAATTTGGCTTGATAGGGACGAAATAGCATTTTGATCGCTAAGTCGTTCGTGAAATAGCCAATTACACCGCCCGCGAGCGGTGGGGCAATCCAAAGCCACAAATTCTGGGAAGCAATAAGGTCAGCCACAAACGCAGGTCAGCCACAAACGCGGAATGCCGCACAGTATTCTCCCATCATACGCCTTGGGACTGGGAGATGCGGAGAGCGGTCGGGAGAAGCGGGAACTCGGCTAGCGCTTCAGCACCAAAACCCCCATCATGCCAAAGGCGATCGGGTAATGCGTCGCTTGGGTGAAGCCGATCTCCTGGGCGATCGCCACTTGCTCCGGCCCCCTCGGAAACCGGTCAATGCTGGGGTTAATATAAAGGTACTCATCTCGCATCCCCAGTCGCGTAGCGCAAGGTACTACGAATTGATCAAGATACCAGCGCTGAAGGCGTCGCAAGGTTTCATTCATGGGATGATTCATGTCCAAAATAGCGGCTTGGGCTCCCGGCTTGAGCACTCGATGCAACTCCCGCAGCGCCTGGGGAATATCGACCACATTGCGCAATCCATAGCCCATGGTCGCCGCATCAAAACTCTGGTCCGGGAATTCAAGCCCCAGCACATCCCCCGACTGCCAGACAACCCGAGGGCGCTCTTCCCCAGTTGCCCCCATCCGGTTTTCCCGCTCCGCTGCGACCACAAGCAGTTCACAGGCAAAATCAACGCCGTAAACCTGGCCCTGGGGGCCAACCGCTTCTGCTAAAAGCAGGGTAACGTCGCCAGTACCACAGCAGAGATCGAGGACGCGATCGCCCCCCGTCGCTCCTGACCATTTCACCGCCATGCGTTTCCAAATCTGGTGCCAGCCAAAACTCAGCTGATCGTTGAGCTGGTCATAGACCGGTGCAATCCGGTTGAACAAAGCCTGGATATCTGAAGACGGAGCCTGGGACGCCATACGATTTCGCCATACAATTTGAAAGAGCTTGAAAGAGCAATTTGAAGCCCCCTAACGCCAGCCTAGTGTGCCATGCCAACCACCAGCGTTCACGATCTCAAGACCCTAATTTTGTCTTTCCATGCCGTGATCGCCATAGAAACGCTGGAGGAGCAACGCGTGGCTGACCTGCTGCAAGTCGTCGCGCGGGAAACGGGCTTGCGGTTTTATGACTGGACGATTACCCAGGGATTGGTGCGGCGACCCGAGGGCCAAGCGGGGGAGGCGATCGCCAATTCCAGCGGCCCCCTAGAATTGCTGAACAGTATTGCCGCTGGTGCTGGCCAGGGCAATTCTAGTCAGGGCAATTCTAGTCAGGGCAATTCTGGCACAGGAATCTTTCTTCTAAAAGACTTTGGCAAACATCTCAAGGATCCGACCGTGATCCGAAAACTGCGAGAGCTGAGCCAGCGGTTTTCCCAGACGCCCTCGGCCTTGGTGATTACCGGCTCCAGTCTGGAGCTATCCGATGAGCTTGAAGCGGTGTATTACACCCTGGAAATGCCGACGCGGGATGAGCTCTATGAGATGTTGCAGGCGGTGGTGCGATCGCTCAACACCCAACAAAAAATCAAAATTGACCTCGACGCCCAGGCCCTCGGCGAAATCCTCAAGGCGCTCCAGGGCATGACGCTCAACCAAGCCCGCCAAATCATCGCCTACGCAGCTCTCACGGACAACCGGCTCTCGCGGGAGGATATTGAAGACATTCAGGCCCGCAAGATTAAATTTTTGCAAGAAGGCGGCCTGTTGGAATATTATCCGCCCCAGGACAACAGCAGCGAAATCGGCGGTTTTAGCAACCTCAAGGCCTGGGTCAAGCGAGCCCAGGTGGGGTTTAGCGCCGAGGCCCAGTCACTTAATCTAACGCCGCCCAAGGGGATTTTGATCGTGGGGGTGCAAGGCTGCGGCAAGTCGTTGGCGGCCAAGATCATTGCTCGAGATTGGCAACTGCCCCTGCTCAAACTCGATGCCGGACGGCTCTACGACAAATATGTTGGTGAATCCGAGAAAAACCTACGGCGTGCCACGGCCATGGCGGCGGCTATGGCTCCGGCGGTGCTGTGGCTCGACGAACTCGAAAAAGGCTTTAGCCCGCCTAGCGAGTCGAACGATGGCGGCACGAGCCAGCGTATGTTTGGCACGTTTCTCACTTGGCTCCAGGAGAAAAAAGAAGCGGTCTTTGTGGTCGCCACGGCCAATGATCTCTCCAAGTTGCCGCCAGAACTGATGCGAAAGGGCCGGTTCGACGAAATTTTCTTTGTGGATTTACCCGATGCAGCGGCTCGGAAGGTGATCTTTGAGATTCATCTCGATCGCCGCAAACAGGACTCTAGCCAATTTGATCTACAACTTTTGGTCAACCAAAGCGCAGGCTTCAGCGGCGCAGAAATCGAGCAGGCCGTCGTCGCCGCTCTTTACCGCGCCTTGCATCTCAACCTACCGCTCAACACCGCGATTCTTCAAGAAGAAGTCAACTCGACTGTGCCCCTCTCGGTCTCATGCCGGGAGGACATTGAAGCCCTGCGCGCCTTTGCCCAAGAGCGGTTTGTCAGCGCAGAGTGAGGGGGAGAATCGTTCAATAGCCCGAGAACCCATACTCTCCGCTCTCACCACCGTTTTTGCCTCCGCAGATCAGTTCAAGCTGCCTAGGGATCAACGCCTTGGGTAAAACGATCGCGAAAGGTCTGCTTCGGCACCCGCAACAGCACATAAGCCCCCGCTTCATCCAGCACTTGATAGGTCTCATCCGACCGATGTGCACCCCCGACAAGGCCCAGACGCTCTAGCCAGTCAGGCTGCGTCAAAATCAGAACCGTTTCAGGTTGCGGCTGCTGCAAGCTAAATTCCTGTAAATGGCGAAAGGCAGAGCGGCTGCGCCGGAAAAACAGCATTGGCATTTGGGTGTAAAACACCACGCTGGGTTTTTCAAAGGCCACCATCATCAGCTCTTCATTGGGCTGGCGCTGGGCCACCAAGGTTCGCGAAATTTCCCGCAGCGGGGCTTGGCGGTGCTGATCCATCAGCACGGTCGTGGGCGCGAGCACAAATAGTAAAATTGCCACAAAACCAATTAAATTGACACTCCAGAGCCAGCGCGTTTGGCGACGACGAATCAGCAAGTAGATAGCGATCGCCACCTCCGCACACAGCGCCGCACCCCAAAACAAAACCCCAGACTCCCGCAACGCTAGTGGAAATTCGGGCATGGCCGGATCCTCGATCACCTGAATCCAGCGATAGGACGAAGCAATGACGATTCCCACGACCGCCACAAATCCAAAGTTGAGCCAGCTGGCAATCGGGAGGCCTTCGGTAGGGCGATCGATTGCAGATTTTTGGGCCGCAAATAGTTCATCACTCAACAACAAGGCTATGAGGATCGCCGCCGCAGGCATCAGCGGCAGGATGTAGCTCGGAAGCTTGGTCGCGGCGATCGTAAAAAACCAAACACCCCGATCAGCCACGCCGCCGCAAAAATTGCCAACTGAGCCGATCGCGGTTTGGCCATCCAGAGGCGGCGCTGGCGAAGACGCAGACGGGCGATCGCCGCTGGCAAAAACAACGACCAAGGGGCAAACCCGACCAGCAGGACTAAAAAGTAAAAATACCAAGGAGCGCCGTGATTATTGACGGTTTGGGTGAAGCGATCGAAATTGTGGTAGCCAAAAAACGACCGAGTGTAGGCCTCACCATTGGCCCGAATCACCAGCCAATACCAGGGAACCGTGAGCAGCGCCACCAGCGTCAATCCTCGCCAGGGCTTGAGTTCCAGCAACGTCTGCCAAAATTGACCCACATAGACCAAAAAGCCAAACACAATTATCGCAGGCAGCACAATCCCCACTGGCCCCTTGGCCAAAATTGCCAACGCCAGACAGCCATAGCTGAGAAAATACCAGCGATCTTGCCGCGAAAATCCCCAGAGCCAATGCGATCGCCTCTCGCCGGGAGCGTCAGCAGCATAGCCCATAAAAAAAGCCAGCAGCGCCGAGCCAAAGCAACCCGACAAGAGCATATCGGAAACACCAACTCTGGCCCAGGCGATCGTTTCCAAATTGAGCGCAGTTAGGGCCGCCCCCAGCAGTGCCGTGAACCAGCGGCTGTGGCGAGGGACTGGCTGGGTGGCCGAGGTGTTGTCTGAAGAATTCGCAGGGGAGTTCGTCGTAATCGTTCTGTTAAAAGCGGGAACGCCGTGGCGTTGGAGAACGTAGAGGACAAAGCTGGTGAGGGCGATCGCCGACACCACCGACGGCAACCGCACCGACCACTCGTTCACCCCAAAGATTTGGTAAGCGATCGCCATCAGCCAATAGATCAGCGGCGGCTTATCAAACCGCGTCGCCTCATTGAAATAGGGGGTCACCCAGTCAGCCCGCACCAACATTTGCCGCGCAGCTTCGGCAAACAGAGGCTCGGTTTCGTCCACGAGGCCAATGCTGCCGAGCCCGAAGATAAACGCCAACATGGCCAGGAGTAACAGCCAAAGGGCCGCCCCCCGCCATCCTTGTTTGGGGTTAGCTTCCCAGGACTGGAACAGGCGATGGAGCCAAGATTGGGGCAACTGGCCAGGCCAGGCTCCGAAGGATCGCTCAGCGGTCATAGAATTCCTTGTGTGTTGCTTGGGCTGCCCAGGCCGCGACACTATCCGCCAGGGTTTTAGCCAACTGAATTTGGGAAGCTTCATCAACAATCCACTCGAATTCCTCGGGATTGATCATAAAACCCAGCTCCAGCAGGAGGGCAGGCGTGAGGCTCGGTCGGGTCAGTGCCAAATTATTCCAGAAGACCCCGTAGGAGGGACGCTTGAGTTTTTGAGTCAAATCATCATGCAAGAATTGGGCGAGGCCGTGAACCTGGGGGTGATACCAAAATATGCCGATGCCGCGTGTATTGGCCGCGTCGCCGTTATCGGGTAGAGCGTTGTAGTGTAAACTTAGGGCCAGATCTGGCTGGGCCGCCACCATGCGATCGACCCGATCTTGCGGATACAAGTCATCGTCGCCTTCCCGCGCCATGATCACCGTCGCGCCGTGCTTTTTCAACTCATCGCGAAACAACTTCGATACCTTCAGGGCCACATCTTTTTCGGGATAGCCCGTCGGCCCCCGCGCCCCCAAGTCCTCCGCGCCCCCGTGGCCCGGATCGACAAATATTTTCATGCCCTTGAGCGGGGAAGCCTTTGGCGTTTGGGGGGGGTGCTTGAGCGACAGGATGAGGCTAGTTCCTTCATAGCGGGTTTTGAACCCCCACTGTTGGGCGGTTTTGAACCTGATGGTGTAGTTGACTTCGCCGGGGCGGGGCTGCTGCCAGTCGAGGCGATCGATAACCGGATCCTGGCCCGTATAAATGGTGTCCGTCTGCGCCGTGGTGTTGTACAGCGTCAGCGTCAGACTGTCGGTCGCTTGGCTGATGTTAATCGGCACCGGCGTTTGCAAGGGGAACACCACCTCCGTCCAACCACCCTGGACTCGACTGCTAAGGCTGCGAATCACACTTGCAGGCGGAACAGCTGCGGTGGTGAGGGTGGTCTCGCTGGCTTTGATCCAAGCGCCATAATCCAGGCGCAACCAGTCACCTTCTTTCCCGGTAATGCTGGCTTTTGTGCCCTGGGGGAGTGGGGTCAAACGCGAGTAGCTAGAACTGGGGCCGGTGCGGGCGATGCCCTCTGGGGCCGTTACGGTGGCCACGGTAATGGGTTCGGGAGAAAGAATTTCAAGCTGACCGGCAGCGGCTTCGGTCTTGGTTTGGCCTTTGAGCTTGAGCTCGTACTGGGGTTGCAAGCTTCCGGCAGTGGTAAAGCGGGTGCAGGCTTGGTATTTGCCTGCGACGCTGCGGGCAGTGGGGGTATTGCGTCCGGTGAGCACAGCGGAATTTTCCGGCAAATCAACGCTGGCACTCACCTCGATGAGCGGCAGCAGCCGAGATCCGAGCCGCACGGAAACCTGGGCCTGGGGAGGGGCGATCGCCCCAAAACACACCCGCTCGCCCACCTGCCTGGCCCAATTTACCCT
>JAAUOP010000173.1 GCA_012034805.1 Synechococcales cyanobacterium CRU_2_2
GCCGCCGCGAAAAGGGTCAATCGTTTCATGGAACTCTCCCAGGAATGCCCGTCGGATTTCCCCGGACGGAAAGGGCCCGCCGGGAGACGGTCAATCCAACACTTTGCGGGCGGAACGCAGACCGAATTGCGGTCCTTTCGCGGCTTTGATGGTTCTAATGGAGAAAGCGGTCTCGACCTTTCGCGCGCCGCGCCGACCCGCTCGCCAGCGTCAGCGTGGTCGTGCCGACCCTGAACGAAGTCCATCGGCTCCAACCCTGCCTCGATGGCCTCAGCCACCAAACCGACGAAGTGCGAGAAATTCTGGTTGTGGACAGTCGCTCGACGGATGGCACGCCCGCATTGGTCAAGGCGGCTCAGGTGAACGATTCTCGTATCAAACTGCTCACCGATGACCCCCTACCCCCAGGCTGGATTGGCCGCCCCTGGGCGTTGCACAATGGCTTTCTGGGGAGTTCTCCGAGCAGCCACTGGATCCTGGGCATTGACGCCGATACCCAGCCCCAGCCCCAGCTGGTGGCCAGCTTGGTGGCCGAGGCCGAAGCCGCAAGCTACGACTTGGTCTCCCTGGCACCGCAGTTTATTCTCAAGTCTGCGGGCGAGTGGTGGCTCCAGCCCGCTCTGCTACTGACGCTGATCTATCGGTTTGGCCCCGCTGGTGGCAAAAACGAGGGTGAAAATGGCCCCGATCGCGTCATGGCCAATGGTCAATGCTTTTTGATGCGGCGATCGCTGCTCGAAGCCCTAAATGGCTATACCAGCGCCAAAGCCTCCTTTTGCGATGATGTCACCCTCGCCCGCAACGCCGCTGCTGCCGGTGCCAAGGTTGGCTTCTGGGACGGTTCCCGGCTGATTAAGGTACGGATGTACGAAGGTTTTGCAGAAACCTGGCGGGAATGGGGGCGCTCGCTCGACCTCAAGGACGCTGCCCACACCGGTCAAGTCTGGGGCGATGGCGCTCTACTGTTGTTGGTTCAGGCGTTGCCCTTGCCGCTGGTGTTAGGGTGCGCTGGGCTGTTCTGGCACCAGGCTCTGGACTCGCCGATGCTATGGGGGCTTTGGGGCCTGAACGGCATTTTGCTATTGGCGCGACTGGGTCTTTGGGGCGATCGCCCCTCCTACGACTTCAGTCAGTCCCAGCGTCTTGGCCCCTTCCCCGCCCACCTGCTCTTTTGGCTCTCCCCCCTCGCCGATGGCCTCGCGGTTCTGCGCATCGCCCAATCTTCACTCACCCGGCCCAAACAGTGGCGTGGGCGCTCCTATTCCTAAATTCCTAAGCTCACCCGCAGGCACTCATGGCCCAGTTCACAAAACGATACTGCCCTGCCGCTTCTGGGCATAAATAGTCTACAGACAGGCGTGTATGAGCAGTAATTAGGGATCGCGAGGAACCCGGTGTGAGACTGATTGACTACACCCGCCAGATTTTTATCATTGCCCATCGGGAAAACACAGACCCCCTCGTTGCAGTCTTGCAAACGCAAGGATTTGATTGTCAAGTGCTGCGTCAGGCCCACCGGCCAGAGCAGGCCGATTTTTCCAGAAGCTATTTGTGCCTACTCAACCACCGTACCGCTTGGCAGTGGGTACTCGACCAGCAGCAACCCGCCTTGATCCTCGAAGCGGACTTTGTGCCGGTGAAACATTTCGCCCAGCTGCCGGTACCTTTTAACATCTACCAGCCAGACCTAGGTTTGGCCTGGCTTTATACCTGTGCTGCCCAGGTCTACGACATCTCCCAAGACGGCCATGCCCAGGGCTATTCCACTTCCATGGTGGCCTATGTGCTGCCTCCAGCCTGTGTGACGCACTTGCTCACGTTTGCCGATGGCATTGCCCAAGATCCGGGGCCAACGGCCTATACTCCCTGGGATTCCCAGCTCGACGAACTGCTTTTAGGCCAAGGGCTGCGCAACTATATCCCTTTTCGCAACTACGGCGAGCACGGCAGCTATAACCCTAACCCAGAACACCAAGCCAACGGCCTCAGCCGTACCCATCGCGCCGATGTGCTCTACGGTCCGCTGGCCTTTGAGCCACCTTATGCCCAGGGCTTGGCGGGGTGGAAGGTACGGCTCTATGCTCGCCTCAAAGGGCTGGTGCGGCTACTGGTGGGTCGTTATGTGCGCCCAGGGGTTCTGCGTAAGGCGGAGGTGCCGTTGAAGATTTTGCGATTTGCGTTATGGCGGCAGTTGAGTCTTAGACTTTAGATCGTCTTAGCCTCTGAATTCTTAGACTCTGGATTCTCAGACTCTGGAGCTAAGAGCCTGGTCTAGGAATCGTTCCTAGGAGACTAAGCTGTATCGCACCGGGGATCATGCCATGACGAGACAGGAAAAATCGGGAGCCCGCAGGCTCGCGGCGATCGCCTCTCCCAGCTGGGTGGGTGCTGGCTGGCTGGGTGCTGGCTGGATGGGTGCTGGCTGGATTGCAGCTATGGCCGTGGGGCTAACGGGCTGTAGTCGTTTGGAGCAGGCGCTATCACCCGATCCCCAGATCGCTGGCCCAACGCCCCAGTCGTTGCCGAGCCCTTGGCCTGCGACAACGCCTGGGGGAGCTATCCCGGAAGCCCGACCGCGCGCCGACCAACGCGACGAACCCAGACTGGAGCAGAACAACAGTCCAGCGGGCGATCCGTTTAAGACGTTTCCAGACTTGCTCGAAACGCCTCCCGATCTGCGTGAGCAAGTCTTGGCAGTGGTGAATTCGGGTGCGATTACAATGACGGCGGCGGATCATGCGCCTGTGACTGACCCAAACGTTGATTCAGGCGTTGATTCAGGCGTTGATTCAGGCCTCGACCCAGGCGGTTCCCCCAAGAGTTCCCCACCCACCGCCCCAGCTCAGAACCAGGCCGAGAATGCCCCACTCCGCTTTGAGCCCAATCGAGGGGTAACGCGGCGGCAATACGCACGCTGGTTGGTGGCGGCGAACAACTGGGTCTATGGCGATCGCCCCTCTCTCAAACTCCGCCTTGCCGCTGCCAGCTCCGAACCGATCTTCAAAGATGTTCCAGCAACTGATTCCGATTTTGCCATCATCCAAGGGCTGGCGGAAGCCGGTATCCTGCCGAGCGCTTTGTCTGGAGCCCAGCAACAAATTGGCTTCAATCCCGATGCGCCGCTGACTCGAGAAAATTTGTTGCTGTGGAAACTTCCTCTGGATGTGCGGGGGGCGCTGCCACCGAGCAATCTGGCAGCGGTGAAGGAGGCTTGGGGATTTCAGGATGCCAGCAAAATCAGCACTCCGGCTCAGCGGGCCGTGTTAGCAGATTATCAAAACGGCGATCAGTCCGTGATTCGCCGGGTGTTTGGCTACACAACTCTGTTTCAGCCCAGCAAGCCGGTGACGCGAGCGGAAGCAGCTGCAACGTTGGCCTATTTTGGCAGTCAGGATGAGCTGATTTCGGTGGCGGATGTCGAGGCAAAAACCGGTGAAAGCCAATCTACGCACTCACCCTGAGTCCCTCATCCAAAGTCCCTCTCCCCTCGGGAGAGGGACTTTGAAACAGCGCCGACACTCCTTCCTTGCTGCTCGGAAAGGCAGCGGGCGATCTTACCCGGCCAACGCAGCCTGGGTCTTCACTTTGTCGAGCTTAAACATCAGCGTTGCCAGCGGCGGCAAACACAAGTCCAAGGAATAGGGACGACCGTGGAGCGACCAATCATCGGTCCACTTGCCCCCGAGATTACCCATGTTGCTGCCGCCAAATTCCTTGGCATCGCTGTTAAATCGCTCTTCGTAGAAGCCCTTTTCGGGTACGCCAACGCGGTAGTGGGCGTGGGGTTGGGGTGTGAAGTTGCAGACGACAATGACGCGATCGCCCGTCAGCTTATCCGTGCGCGTAAACGCAATCACGCTATGGCGGTTGTCACTACAATCAATCCAGTTAAAACCTTGATCCGAAAAATCATCCGTAAACAGACAGGGCTCTTCCCGGTACATCCGATTGAGCGCACCCACAAACTCCTTCAGCTGGGCATGGGGGCGATGTTGTAACAAATCCCAATCGAGATCATTCCAAACATTCCACTCGTTCCACTGGCCAAACTCCATGCTCATGAACAGCGTCTTTTTGCCGGGATGGGTGAACATGTAGGTGTAGAGACAACGAATATTGGCAAACTTTTGCCAATCGTCTCCCGGCATCTTGCCAAGCATGTTTTTCTTGCCATGCACCACCTCGTCGTGGGAGAGCGCCAGCATAAAGTTTTCCGTAAAGGCGTACCAAATGCTGAAGGTGACATTGTTTTGGTGGAACTGCCGGAACCAGGGATCCATGGCGAAGTAGTCCAGCATGTCATGCATCCAACCCATGCTCCACTTCAGGTTGAAGCCGAGGCCCCCCACGTAGGTGGGCCAGGAGACCATGGGCCAGGAGGTGGATTCTTCGGCGATCGATAAAATCCCCGGAAAATAGCTAAACAGCAAATGATTCGTCTGGCGCAGAAAGTCCGCTGCGGCAATGTTCTCGCAACCGCCATAGTCATTGGCGACCCACTCGCCATCCTTGCGGTTGTAGTTGAGATAGAGCATCGAAGCGACTGCATCAACCCGCATGCCATCGATGTGGTACTTGTCGAACCAGAACAGGGCATTGGCGACCAGGAAGTTGCGGACTTCGCTGCGATCGTAATTGAACACCAATGTGCCCCATTCCTTATGCTCGCCCTTGCGGGGGTCGGCGTGCTCATAGAGGTGGGTGCCATCAAAAAAGGCAAGACCGTGGCCATCCTTCGGGAAGTGCCCCGGCACCCAGTCCACAATTACGCCAATGCCATTTTGATGGCACTGATCGACAAAATACATAAAATCCTGAGGCGTGCCAAAGCGCGACGTCGCTGCATAGTAGCCCGTCACCTGGTAGCCCCAGGAGCCATCGAAGGGATGCTCTGCCACGGGCAACACTTCAATATGGGTAAAACCCAGCTCTTTGACGTAGGGAATCAACCGTTCAGCCATCTCCCGGTAGGTCAGGAAGCGCGCGCCGGGTTTATATTCCGCCACGTCTACCGGAGCTTGGTCAATGCCCTCCGGCAGCTTCGGCAGCTCGTCGCTGGCCCCGTGCATCCAAGATCCCAAGTGAACCTCGTAGACCGAAACGGGCTGGAGCAGAGGTTCTCGGCTGCGGCGTTGCTCGAGCCAGTCTGCGTCATTCCAGCTGTAGGCATCTAAATCCGCCACGATCGAGGCGGTTTTGGGGCGAACTTCCTGCTGAAATCCGTAGGGGTCAGATTTCTCGTAGATATGTCCTTCTGGGTTCTTAATTTCATACTTATAGGCCGCACCGACTTCGACACCGGGAATGAAGAGCTCCCAAATGCCGCCATCGCGGCGACGCATCTGATGGTTGCGGCCATCCCAATTGTTAAAGTCACCTAGCACGGAGGCGTTGCGGGCATTGGGTGCCCACACCGCAAAGTTAATCCCGGCGATGCCCTCGATCCGGGCTTGGTGGGCACCTAGCTTTTCGTAAATGCGGTGGTGGTTGCCTTCGCAAAACAAGTGAATGTCAAAATCCGTCAGTAGGGGTGACGGAAACGCATAGGGGTCGTAAAAGACCCGCTCGCGCTCTCCTTCACGCACCTTGAGCTGGTAGTTGCCTAGAGCCTTGGACTCGATAACGCACTCAAAAAATGGGGATGATGCACGGCCTGCATGAGGTGCTCTTGTCGCTGCTCGGGTTGAACCACCCAGGCCGCGCTAGCATTGGGCAGGTAGGCTCGCACAACCCAGGTGTTGACACCGTTCTGCTCAATTTGATGCGGCCCTAAGACCTCAAAGGGGTTGTCATGCTGGTTACGAACCACACGGTCAATCTGATCGGGACTGATAGTCGCTACCATTGCGGAGGTTGGGGCTCAAGGTAAAAGAACGGACTCGATGCTGTTGATACTGTACCAGTTGCGCTCTTAAAAACTCTTGAGTGTCGTCTGAGAGAAACGCTCGATCGAGTCGATTCTCCTGAGATTCTCTCAAGATTGCACGCAAGGCTGTGCCCGAAGCTTTTCTGGCTTCTCGCGCCTCTCACCCCCGGTCTAGCTGAATCGACCCACAAATCGATTAAGCTGGGGGCGTCAATCTTGTCGTGTCAGGGGTTGTGCAGCGGCTATGACTTACTGTCTTGGGATCATTACGCAGTTTGGTCTAGTGATGGCGGCGGATTCTAGAACGAATGCCGGGGTGGATTACATTTCGACCTACCGTAAGCTGTTTGATTTTTCGCTGCCAGGCGATCGCGTTATTCTGCTCTCCTGTTCGGGGAATTTGTCCGTGACCCAAGGGGTGATTACGGCGATGTACCAGGATTTGCGGCATCCAGCGGCGGAGAATTTGCATTCGCTGCCCACGCTCCATGAGGTGGCCCGGTATGTGGGCGATCACATTCGGAGGGTGCAGGCGCGCGATCGCACCTGGCTCGAAAAAGACGGCCTTGACTACCACTGCAATTTTTGGTGGGTGGCCAAATTCGAGGCGAGGGGCACCAACTTCATATGATTTACAGTCAAGGCAACTCGATCCAGGCGATGCCGGAGACGCCGTTTTTGCAAATTGGTGAGGTGAAGTACGGTAAACCGATTCTCGATCGTGCCCTTAGCTTTGACACGTCCCTGGAGTCAGCAGCGATTTGTGCCCTGCTCTCGATCGACTCAACGATGAAATCGAATATCTCCGTCGGGCCGCCGATTAGTTTGGTGACTTACGAAACCAATAGTTTCGCCGTTCGCCATCAATTACAGCTGCGGGTGGGTGACCCCTATCTTGCAAAGGTGCGCAAGGCTTGGGAGCAGGCACTGCGCAGCGCCTTTGAGCTGATGCCGCCGCTGGAGTGGCAGCAGATCGCGGCGGAGGCGGCAGTGGAGGCCGAAGAGATTTTGATTGATTAGTGTGATTGATTGGTGTGATTGATTGGTGTGATTGATTAGGAGGTTAGACGGCGCTGCCATTCGGCATCCAGCTGATCCTGTTGTTCGATTTCTTGTTCAATCAAATCGGTTTCGGTGGTGTAAGCAGCATTTTCAGGCTTGAGCTGGTTTTGTGTGGCAAACTGCTGGGCATAGGCGAGCTTAGTGCGCAAGGAGGCGGTGGGGGCAGCTAGGGCTTGGCCGAGGGCCTGGCGCTGTTGATTGCGATGGTTGACGCCGCGATCGCGCCACTTCAGCACCTGCCACCGCACCAGCGGAATCGCCAAAAACCCCAGGCCGTAGACCAACAGCAGCGGGTAGATCTGGCTGACAAAGACCAAAAATCCCATCCCAGTGGCCGACAGATCCGGCAGCATCAGCCCGACCGCCACAGCCAACCCCGCATTGACGAGCCCCAACAGACCAGCTGCCCAAAGTTGCCCTGACGTTGCCTTGCTAAAGCGCCAAGGGCGCTCTTGCAAAAAGACTGAGGAGTTTTGATCCGTCTGAGACCGGGTTGGGGTGGCACTGACCTGAAGCTCGGGAAACTGATAGACCAAATCACCGCTGGGGCTAACCTGGGGCTGGCCCTGGAAGCGGGTCAACACCGGCAAAATGGCATCATCGGCCTCGGCCCCGCTCGCATCCAGGAACGGCAAGACTTGCTCGGCGGCGATCGCCCCCCCCTGGTGACGAATGACCTGACCGATCGCCTGCCAGCGTCGATCTTCGAGGTCTGCGTTGGGATTGCCATCCCCAAACAAAAACGAAAATACGGCCTCCAAAAAATTTAGCTCCGACGGGGTACGCTTCGATGGGGCGCGCTTCGACTTTGGCCGAGCGGAGCGAGCCCCCGAGTCATAATTGCCCCAGCCGATCCAATCCGCGTAGTAAAACAGCCGCAACGACCCGCCCAGTAGGTCACCGAGACCCCGAAACAGACCGTCTAGGTTCGAGGAGGAGCCATTGTCGTTGTCGTCATTGCTGGAGGCAGCCATGGCGGCGAAGGCAGCAATGAGGAGGGCGATCGCCAAAATCCCAATCGAGGCGATCAGCGCCAAGCCGAACCCAATGCGAATCAGGTAAAACACCACATTCCAAAGCTTGGCAAAGCCCTGTTGGAACCGTAGTTGCCAATACTTGTTGAAGAGAATACTGCGAAAATTCCGAGGAAATTCGTAGGCAATGTCCCCCGTGTCGGCTACCTGCAAATGGCCGCCCACTTCGCTGGCGAGGGCAAGCAGCCCGCGTTCGGTGTCGGCAATGCGCAGGCCGGACTGGGCCGCAACGTCACCGACGGTGGCACGATAGCCGAGGGCTTCGACGGCTTGCATGACTTTGGGTTCGAGTTCGGGGGCCATGGTTTTTTCCCGTGGGACAGAAAGGGCGATTAAAAGCCAAGCTTCGGAGGATTCGCGCTTTCTTTCTAGGGTAGCGATCGCAAACGCAACCTGTCGGGCGTGAGGGTACGGGTTTCTAGACATCCCAAACTGGTCTAAGCAATCAAAAAGCGATCGCCACACCTGCAGCGATCGCTCTAAAACCAAACACCGGCCCAACTAAACCTAGACTTCAGCCGCCGCTTCAGGAACCGCTGCTTCAGGAACTGCTGCCTCAGAAACCGCTGCCTCAGCCGCCATCTCCTCCGTCACCGCCTCGACGTCCTCGGTCACCGCCTCAACTTCCTCAACCTTTGGCTCCTCTTTTTTCTTGGAACCTGGTTTTGGCCCCCGAGCAAACACGGGATTCACGGGGGGCCTGCGCTCCTCGCGATCGCCCCGTCCCTTGCCTCGGCCCCCCTTGCCGCCATCATCACGCCGCCCCGGACGAGGGGAATCGCTGCGCTGG
>JAAUOP010000039.1 GCA_012034805.1 Synechococcales cyanobacterium CRU_2_2
CAGCAGCACCATAAAAACAGGGACGGTACAAAATAAACCGCTAGGCCAAACCCCAGCACCAGCACGACACTTTGCACCAGCCAAATCAAGAGCCGACGCCCGGTTCGTGCGTCTTTTTGCACATTGCCTGCGGCCAACATCCAGGGAAACACCGCCAGCGCCAGCAGCGGCCACAGCTTCAGCCGAGCTGGAATCAGGAGCCAGGGCAACCACACGATTTCGGCTAAGGCCCCAAACGCAAACCAGAGTCCGCCGAACAGCCCGAGCCCCACAGCGATATTTTGTAGCGATGGCCGGGGCAAGCGTGCCGAGAATGCTAGCCAGACTATGCCACCAATTAGAAACCACAGCGCGACAGCGCCCCCGACTTGAATGCCACCGAGAGCGGCAAGATCCAGGTGCTGGTTGGCTTGCAGTAGAACTGCTCCTGCGACGATGGGAGCCGTGACCAGTCCTAGCCAGGTGGATTTTGGACGCTTGAAGGTCACCGGAAAAAGGGGGAATTGAGGGCGATCGCCCCCAAAAATACCAGTCCGGCCAGCCCATGCACCAACCCCAAAAAATCCGGCGATCGGAATACAAAATCTGCTGATCCGGGGGCACCGTTGCTCCCGTCACACCCAGACCAAAGACCTGGTTAAGCCAAGACAGGGCGGCTTGGTGGCTTTGATCGCTAAACAAAATGGTTGTGTGCTCAACGTTTTCAATTGCCACGAGCGATCGCCCTTGTCCATCCTCGGTGTTGGCTTGGGCACCACCCGCCGCCGCCAGCAACTGCTCAGCATTATTTTGCATCCAACGGCCTTCCAAAACCCCGTATTGCAGCTGTAGATTGCGGGGGCGATCGCCTTTCACCGGGGCCGGAACGGAGGAAATGGCAATCGTTGCCGCAAAGGCCTCAGGATCTTGGATGGCTGCTTGGAGTGAGGTACCGCCGCCCAGGGAATGGCCGAGTAGGGCGAGGCGATTGCTATCAACCTCGGGCTGCGCTTTGAGGGCTTCGAGGGCAACGCGGAAGGCTGGTGAAGGTTTAAGCTGTCCCTGGCCCGCATCGCCAGACAGTTCAAACGAACCAAGGCCTTGGGCATTGTTGCCATGTCCTGCGTTATCCCACAACAGCACACCATAGCCCCAGTGGGCGAGCACGTGGCCATAGCCCAGCATCAGTTGCTTAGAACCCGCATAGCCGTGGGTGACCAGTACCCCCGGCACTGGCGACTGTTGGGCAGAGGGCGGTGCCATGAAAATCATCGGGACGCCGGATTGGCTGAAGCGGCGGACGATCAGGCTGTGTTGCGTTAGCAATACTGCTGCCCAAGCTGCAATCATCAAAACCACCGCGAAAATTGCCACGATCCAGCGCCGTTGTCCCATTGCTACTCCCATGCTTCTAACCGATTGCTCCTAGTGATTGCCAATGGCTTGCCAAATGATCGTTGCTGAATGATTTCTAGGAGCCGTGAGCCGCTCGTTCAAAATCGGCGGTCGCTCGCTGGGTTGTGGCAACATCAAAAAGCTGTGCCGCGATTTTGGCCGAAAACGTAAAAGTGTCAAGCCCTTGGGTGGCCAGAAAGGCAATGTCACCGATCTCGCGGATGCTGGCAGTGAGGATGCGGGTGGAGCTGCCGACACCCTCGAGCGCCTGCTGCATCGTCGCGATGGTTTCCCGACCGTTGCGGCCAAAGTCTGTGATCCGGCCAAGATAAGGGGCCACGTATGCTGCACCGAGGGCCGCGCCAATGAGCACCTGATGGACTTCATAAATGCCGGTTAGGGTGATGCGAACACCGGTTTTCATCAGCTGGGCGGCGGCGGTGGTACCTGCCCGGGTGATGGGCACTTTGACGACGACGCGGGGATCGATCGCGGCTAGCTGCTGGCCATGTTCGATCCAAGCTTCCACTGTGCCACCCCAGGTTTGTAGCTGAACTTCCTGCATACCGAGGTCAAAGGCTTTGGTGGCCAGCTGTTCCAGCTGTTCTAGCGTGCAGGGCAACTGGGCGCGCTCCAACAGCAAAGGGTTCGTCGTGACACCGTAAAAGATGCCTGAACCAAGCCAAACGTCCCATTGCTCGGTGTCGGCGGTGTCGAGATAAAGGCGTAACTTCGTTAGCGGGGGTTGGGACGGGGGTTGGGATGGGGGTTGGGACGGCGGGGTGGTCGCAGTCATGAAATCATGCAGATCGGCGAAGATATCTGCGCAATGGTGAGGGATCTGGTGAGCGATTGTTTCGTGAACGATTGTTCATGGTCTAGATTAGACGGTTTTTAGCGCGATCGCCCCTCAAATTCGCCCATCAAGGCCGACCCAGGTAACCCCACTTGGCTCCTTTGCGGACGGGAGCCAATCCGTCCCGAAAATCCGTCGCCAGGGAGAACTGGGGCTCAATCACGCGCTTGCCGCTGCGATCGACATAGCCCGCCATTTTTCCGACTCGAATCATCGCCAGCCCTTCCGAAAAATTGCCGACGAAATCATCAAACTGGGGCTGAATGACAAACTGACCCGACTTGTCGATATAGCCATATTGACCCCCAAGATGGGCCGCTGCAAGACCCTCAGAAAAACTTTTCGCTCGGTTGAATTGGGGTTGAATAATAAATTCGCCGGACTTGTTGATATAGCCCCATTTCCCCCCCAGCTGCACGGCGGCCAAATCCTCAGCAAAATCCTCGGCATCTTCGAATCTGGGGGCGATCGCAAACTTGCCACTGGAGTCAATAAATCCTAACTCACCCTTCAATTGAACCACCGCCAACCCATCAGCAAATTCCCAAGCCTGCTCAAATTGAGGCTCAATCGCGATTTTCCCGGCAGTATTGATGTAGCCCCAATTGCCATTGTTTTGTACTGCCGCTAACCCCTCGGAAAAGGCCCGAGCTTTTTGGTATTGAAGCGGTATCACGGGCTTTCCTTGGGTATTGACATAGCCCCAGCGGCCTTTGACCTCGATTTCTGACAACCCATCAGAAAACGTCGGGCTGATGAAGTTCACAGCAGGTTTAATCCGCAGGATAACCTTGCCCGTTTTGTCGATAAAGCCACGTTCTTCGCCCGTTTTGACCAGCGCTAAACCCTCAGAAAAGCCCCAGGTAGAATCAAATTGCGGTGAGATAACCAGTTCGCCCTTCGGATTGATATATCCCCAGATATTGCCCACCCGCACCGGAGCCAAACCCTCTGCAAAGGGAGACGCATGATCAAAGGTCGGTGGAATTGCAAAGTTGCGATCGCTGCTATCCATCTCTGAAGTCGCGCCGATGGTGCTGGTCGCTTCGGCCTTGGGCAACGAGGAGTTCGCCTGGGTAGCCTCCACAGGAATACCCATCAGCAAGCCGAATAGTAGCATCAACAAAACCTTGAACGGAGTTGGCGTCAACAGAGTTTTCATCAACATGGCACAGAAAAGATAATGACAATCTATCAGAGTTGACGATCTTGCGACCCCTGTACCCCAATCGACCAAGCGACTCCCCCAGGCCCAAAAAAGTTCCTGCCCAGGACCGTCTCAACCTTGGGACTCACCTTGAGATTTGCCTTGAGATTTAACTTGAGATTTAACTTGAGGTTCAACCTAAAATCTGAGCTGAAGTTCAACAGCCGGCCTTACCCTCCACAGGAATCGCAATGGTTTCGGTACCGGCCTGGAGTTGCACCGAGCCACTCGGAATCGGAATCGATTCGGCTTTGCCCAGGTTCTCGTCGTCGCTGCCTGGGTCTGCTTCCACGATCGCAATCAACTTAAGCTCAGCATTGCTAAAGGTCTGGCTGGGGGTTTGACCATAAAACTCGGCTCCCCGCCCTTCCTCTAGCTTAAACGGCACCAACTTGCCATTGATTTTCATCAACATCGGTGAACCGTCTACGCCGTGGAACAGCAAAAATCCTCCCGCCGCTTGCTCTTGGGCCGCCTCAGGGGTTGGCTGCAAAGACAGGCCACAGCCACCGCTCCCGGCGGCAAAGAGTTCTTCTTGGCTAAATAGGCCCAACTCAAAATTGTTGGGTGGTGGCGCGATCAAGCCCCCAGGGGCGGAGGGGGCGCTTAAGCCCGTCGGGGCGCTCGGCGCTGAGGCGACGACACGGGGTGTCTCCTGTCTGGGCAGAGCTTCTGGGGCATTGGCTTCGGGCGCAGCACCACAGCTGCCCAGCATCCCTGTGAGCGTTAGGGTGGCGATCGCAGCCCAAACGAGCCCCCCCTAGAGCCGGGACGATCCATTGACGGTGGTCGGGACATGCAAGGCGATTGACGCAGCAGCCCAGCAGATGCAGTGAGTCTCATAGGATATTTCGTTGGGTACTTCGTTGGATACGTTCGTTGGATACGTTCGTTGGATACTTCGTTCTTGGATGAACAGCGGTTCAATAGCGCTTGGATCTAGGGCGCTTAGACGTATGTATTTTAGACGTATGTATTAAAGTCCCTAGATGGATCGTTGACAATTTTTTTTAGGCAGGGGCGATCCCTCCGCTATCGAAACGGCTTCGCCAGCGGCTCCCCAATGAACATCCCCTGGCCGGGCCAAGCCACACTTTTCCAGTAGGCCTCAATCAGCGTATCCCCACGCCGGTAGTGGTGCAGCAGCACCGCCGGATGGGGAAACTTTTGGGTGTAATTGCAGGGTTCTGTCACCGTGCCGTAGCTGCCCGTTGCCCCGGCTTCGAGCCAGCGCAGACTGCTCATCTGGCTGCTATCAGTTAACATGCCGCCAAAGGAGGTGAGGTGGTCCGCCACGGCCCCCGGCAAAAAACGGTTGCTGCGAATGTTCTCAACCTGGGCTAGACCCGTGAAATAAAACATCACGTCCCGTTTGTTTTCGAGTTTGTCGGCTTGAATTTGTTCGATGGCAAAATCCGGCACTGCGGCCAGCACGGTGGCATAGTTGGCCGCACGGGCATTGCGGGGCACGTCGCTGGTGCTGAGCAAATAGGCGGTGCCCTGGGGGCGATCGTAGTCAGAGCGGATACCGCGTTCGATCAAGTCTCGGGCCTTGGGGAAACTGGTGGCGGCGATCGCCATCGTCGGCCTAAGGCCAAAATCCCGATAGGGCGCACCACTGTCCTGGTTAAAGTAGGGACTCGGTGCCGTCGCCACGCAGCCCTCGGAACAGTATTTTTCGTCAAAGCCCAGGGCAAAAGCAGCCGTGATCGACATACAACCCACGCGGTAGGGCTCGGCCCAGGTGAGAGCATAGGCTTGGACGCCCACGCGGGTCTGGCGCTCAACCTCCCGGCGGATTTTGCGAAATTCGCTGGGCGAGACGCTGCTGCGGTGGGTGGGCAACTCGATTTCAATCCAGTTGCGAGCGGGGATACGACGGCGATCGCGATAGTATTCACCAATGCGAATGCTCAGAGGATCATTTGTATTGACAACAATTGCTAAATCCTGGGGCTGGAGTGCGGCGCTCAAGTCTGGGTTGATTTCGTCGCAGGCACTCACCCCCAATGCTGACAATACCACCAGCAATAAGCCCAGGATTAATCGTCTCAAATCAAGCTTCTCCCCTACATGATTTTGCTTAGGTCTGAATGTTCAGATCTTAGCAGGTTGGGACCAGCGAATCACCTGGGCAAACAGCCGGGGAGAGAGCGATCGCACCACACTGCCGCGTGACTTTGCCAGCCCACCAGGATCTCACGCTTCCCCCGCTTGATCCCAGCGACCATCGCCTTGGCCACCTGCTCGGGCCGAGCCGCCTGCACCCAACGAAACGGCGTCATGTCTTTGACCATGTCAGTTTTGGTCAGGGATGGCATCAGGTTAGTGACCTTGATGTTGTGCGGTGCGAGCTCAGCGCGCAGTGCCTGACTAAAACCAACAATCGCGTGTTTGGTCGCAGAATAGATCGCCATCGAGGGCGCAGCCACCTTGCCCATCAAGCTCGAGACATTGACAATATGCCCCTGCCTGCGCCGCATCATTTGGCGAGCAACGATGCGAGTGATGGTGTACATCCCAAGCAAATTAGTCATCAGTTCAGTCTCCAACTGCTGCAAGTGAGACTCAATGAACCGTCCCTGATGGGCAACACCGGCACAATTGACCAACAAATCGATAGGAGGGTGGTGACGCAGGGCCTTAACCACCGTTGCATGAACTCTTCTGGGCTCGGTTAAGTCGAGCGGCAAAATTGAAACTTCTGTGCCCATTTGCTCTAGGTCAATTGCAACTTTCCGAAGCTGTTTTGTATCCCTTGCAACTAATAGCAAGGTGCGAATATTCTGCTGGGCGAGGGAGAAGCGATCGCCTTACCAACCCTCGGGAAGCTCCAGTAATCAGAGCTGTTTTTCCACGAAAATCCATGGTGATACCTCGTAATCTTGTATCTCGCGCTTGGCTTGTGTTAGCAGCACGAACACCCGAACATCGGATGCCCCGCTGGCGGGAAGCTTTGGTAAGAACCCGATTAGTGTGTCACAGCCAAGGTCACGAGCTAAACAGTTGCATCAAATACAGTTGCGTCAAATACGCCTGTGTCGAATACGGCTGCATCAAACGTGAGGGGCAATCTTGAATCGCCATAAACTCCAGCAGCGACTCTTCATTCCAGCACCTGACAATAATCTTGCCAAGAAGGGTCTTGGACTACAGCTTGTGGACGGAGCTAGATACAAACAGAGTCAAACAAGAACAAGGACGGGGTTTAGATCAGAACAGAGTTCAGATCCGAACAGAGCTCAGGTAAGGACAAAGTCAGAAATTGCAGCTCAAGCAACTCTTTACGAACATTAACACTCGATTTCCAAAATCGACGGAATGATTAGAAAATGTAATTGACCGCAGGAACTTTTTGGCGGGATCGATAGGTAAAGCTGATTGATTTTGGTCGAATTCTGGTATCAGATCACAACGCACAGTTACCCATTAACCGTCAATTTGTAAATTCAATTGCGCAAAAACTGTGTGAAAACTGCGCGAAGAAGATCAGATATAGATAGCTGACTAACCCTTGACGCAAACAACCTGGCGCAAGGTCGCCACCACTTCCACCAAGTCGGCCTGATGGGCCATGACCGCCTCAATCGGCTTGTAGGCCGCCGGAATTTCATCGAGAATACCTTCGTCTTTACGACACTCGATCCCTTCGGTTTGGGCAATTAAATCATCTAAGGAATAGACACGCTTGGCCTTGGAGCGCGACATCAGCCGCCCCGCGCCGTGGCTACAGGAGCAGAAGCTCGGGACATTACCCTTGCCTTTAACAATGTAGGATTTCGCTCCCATCGATCCGGGGATAATGCCGTAGTCGGTCTCGCGGGCACGGACAGCACCCTTGCGCGTGACATAAACTTCTTCGCCATAGTGAATCTCTTGCTCGGCATAGTTGTGATGACAATTTACCGACAAGAGCGGCTTGGTCAATTTCCCTCCGGCGACGTGCTTTTCCATGATTCGCTTAAACCGCGCCATCATCACATCGCGATTGAACAAGGCGTAGGATTGGGCCCACTGCAGGTCATTCCAGTAATGGTCAAACTCGGACGTACCTCTGACAAAATAGGCCAAGTCGGGATCTGGTAGCTTTGCTTGGGCGAGCTTGGCCAAATGCTTGGCCGTATCGATATGGCACTGGGCGAGCTTATTGCCAATATTGCGGGAGCCGGAATGGAGCATGAGCCAGACCTGGTCTTCGGTATCGATGCAAACTTCGATAAAGTGGTTGCCACCGCCGAGACTGCCAAGCTGCTTGAGCGCCGTTTTGTCGCGATCTTGAACGCCCTTGTGGAGATCCTGAAAGCGTTGCCAACCCGGCCAGTTTTGAACCGATTTTTCAATGGCTTTATTTTCTTCAAAGCCTGTGGGTATCGCGGCTTCGATATCCTTACGAATTTTCTTGAGCTTGCCCTCAAGCTGGTGCGATCGAAACGGTAGTTTGATCGCGCTCATACCACAGCCAATATCAACCCCGACGGCAGCAGGAACGATCGCATCCTGGGTTGCCAACACTGATCCCACCAGCGCACCTTTGCCCAAATGGACATCGGGCATCAGGGACAGATGCTTGAACACAAACGGCAACGATGCAACGTTTTTGCCATTTGAATTTCCTGGGGGGCCAAATCGTGGTTGGCCCAGGAAAGCACGGGCTTGTCGGTGGTGAACGGAACCGGCTGATAGGGCATGGTATCCGGCGGATAGGGATTGATTTAGGACTGGAGTGGGTTGCCGCAGGCGCTGCAGAAGCGATCGCTTGCCTCCACCGCACTCCCGCACTGGTTACAAAACTTGCGGGCAGGCTGGGCGGGTGTGGCGGGTGTGGCGGGTGTGGCAGGTGTAGCGGGAGGATTTAGGTTCACCCGACTGTTGACCGAGACACTGCTGTGGCTTGAGGCTCCCCCCATGGACATGGCCATGTTGCCCATGCGCATCTGCATCGGATTCATCTGCATGTTGCCCAGATTCATTGACGGCATTGACGGCATTGGCGGCATCGGTGGCATCGGCGGCATGGGCTGCATCGGCGGCATTCCTCCTGCCATCGCGTCCATTCCCTCCATCATGCTGGTGGGCCATGCTCCATCTTGGAGTGCCACCTGTTCGTAGGCTGCCGTCGAGGGTGTGCCCACCCTTAAACTGATGCTATTGCCCTGCACCTGAAGATAGGACTCGCCCTGAGCCGCTGTAATCTGGATCAGCAGACCTGAGCCTGTAGAAAAGGCGAGGGGCATGGCGCTCCAATCGCCCGTCTGAAAGCTGCTGCCCGATTGCTGCTGTTGCCCAGGGCCGGTGAAGCTGACCAGCAAACGCGTCTGGCCACCTGGGTTATCCAGGTAAACCGTTTGCCCGGTGTTAAGTCTGCAAACAAATGCCATGGGATCACCCCGTTCTAGAGTGCTGGTGTGGAATGTGGGTCAACTGAGTTCTCGTTGCTGACATCGCCACGCATTTCCTATTTTCCTAGACATACAACGATAACGGGGAGAGTTAAAAAGACTTAAAGTCCCAGGGGCGATGGGTGGTGCGGTGGTGCTTGTGTGCGGTGCTTGTGTGCGGTGCTTATGCGCGAGGTTCGACGGCGGCGGCGATCGCCGAGTAGTCCAGCTCTCCAAAGCCGAGGGCGATCGCTTTTTCCAGAATGCGCTCCGTCCCGTCCAAATTGCCGGTTTGGAGCTCCAGCGTCGCTGCCTCTTTCAAAAACAATTGCACATCCTTGAGCAGGTGCTTGGTGGGAAAGTTGGGGTTTTCGAAATTGTGCGTCTGCATGCGGGCCAGTTTTTTGTCGAAGGTGGGGGCATAGAGTGCGCTCTCTCGCAAAATTGCCATGAACAAATCCACCGGCACCTGATTTTGCTTAGCGAAGGCCAAACTCAGGGCAAAACTATTGGTCAAACCGGCGATCAGCTGATTGAGTGATAGCTTCAAGGCCATGGCTGTCCCCACCGGGCCAATGTGACAAACGTTTTCACCCAGCGTTTGCAGCAATGACTTCCACTGTTCGAACTGGGGCAGCGTACTGCCCACCATGACGATGAGTTTGCCGTGTTGCGCCTGGGGAATACTGCCGAGTACGGGGGCTTCGAGGTAGTCGATGTTCGCGGCTTGCAATTCCTGGGCGATCGCCTGACTCTCGCTCGGCCCAATGGTTCCCATTTGCAGGACAGTTTTTCCGGCCAGCGCAGCCTTGACGGCGTCGGTCAGCAGGGTTTCCCGAATCGCATGGGCATCGGTCAGCATCAAGATGACGCCATCAACGACGCTGGCCAAGGCTTGGGGAGAACCGGCGATCGCGATGCCTGCCTCGGCCAAATGCTGCACTTTCTCGGTCGTGCGGTTGTACACCGTCATGTCCAGGCCAGCATGGTGCAGCCGTAGCGCCATCGGGGCTCCCATTAATCCTGTGCCCATTAAGCCATATTCCATTTTGTTTTCCCTGAATGATCTCGAGCGACGCAGATCAGCATATCAAGCCCTTGTTCTGATCATGCGGAGTTCTGATCCTGCGGACTGGAGAACGACCCGGCGAACTGGCATAACCCCCCATCGTCGCTTTTTCCCCAGACCGCTAGGATGGTGACGGTTCGTTTGATGACTTCGTTTATAGGTATAAACCGGAATGTCGATTCTGTCGCTTTTCCAAGCTGGGGGCGTTGTCATGCTGCCCCTGCTGATGTTTTCGGTGGGGGCGATCGCCCTAATCATTGAGCGTATTTTCTTTTGGGTGGGTCTTTCCCAACGTCAGGAGCCCCTCGTGCGGGAAGTGCTGAAGCTCTACCGCGACCATCCGGCCATGGCCTACAAAAGCTGAAGCAAAATGGGGATCTGCCCATTGCGCGCATTTTTCTCTCCGCCGTCGAACTGGAATGTCCGACTCCCGATGAGTTCCGTCTGGCCCTAGAAAGCGCGGGCCAAGCAGAACTGCCCTTATTGCGTCGGTTCAACACGGTGTTTGACACGGTGATTACGGTCGCGCCGATGCTGGGACTCTTGGGGACAGTCTTGGGATTGATTGCTTCCTTTTCCTCGTTGAATTTGGGCAGTGGCGATACCACTCAAACCGGTGCCGTGACGGGCGGGATCAGTGAAGCCCTGATTTCGACGGCCACGGGGTTGATTGTGGCGATCACGGTGTTGTTGTTTGCCAACGGGTTTCGATCGCTCTACCGCCGCCAGCGAGCTCTGATTGAGGAATATGGCGGTCAGCTGGAATTACTCTATCGCCGTCATCAATTGCAAGATCGTCAGGACATGGCGCAGTTGTCCGGCAATCCCTCTGGGTTTCCCCAGCCCAATCCGTCTCGCCGATAGGTCAATCTGGCCAATCCGAACCGCCGGACGGGCGCGGTGCGTCCCGACGGCCAGAATCAGATAACCCGTTCCGTAAAGCGTTCCAGAACTTGCCCATTCCCCCAGGAGATTAACCATGCGCCTTAGTCAGGATGACGAATCTGATGCTCCCGCGCAAGTGAACATGCTGCCGATGATCGATGTCATTTTTGCGATCCTGGCGTTTTTGATTATGTCAACGCTGACCCTGACTCGGGTGGAAAGTTTGCCGGTGAATTTGCCCGGTGCAGCTACGTCGCGGCTCCAGCAAAATAATCTGGATGCCCTGATCACGATTCAGCCCGATGGGACGCTGTATCTCAACCGGGATCCGGTGACCGAGGAGGGATTGGGCGATCGCATTCAAACCCTTAAGGGCGAAAGGCCCGAACTGCTGGTGATTCTCAATGCCGACGAAGCCGTGAGCCATGGCAAGGTGGTAGCAGTGATGGACCAACTGCGCAAATTGAAGGGCGTGAAATTGGCGATCGCCACCCGCCCGCAATAGTGCAGGAGCCTAGCCGACCCCCAGCACGCTTGTGGGGTAATACCCTAGCGGTTGAGGTAACATCTATGGACGATTTTCAGTACACAGCTCTCCCCCATAGCCTCTTTGCTGGCGACGTATGTGGGGGTTTTGATCCTGACCTATGGGGTGATGCCAAGATTGATCAAACTCTTTGCTCGCTGGCTTTACCCCGCCTAGGCGTCGTCCCGTGAGCGATCAGGTCTCCGACAGCTCTGACAGTTCTAGCCAGCGTTCGGTTCCGGTTTCGATCGCCTGGGTCAGCTCCCCTAAACGAGCCGATAGCTTTTCTAACGCTTCGAAGTCTGAAGGCGCGTTCTGGTAAAGGGTTTTTTCGAGCTGTTCTTTTTCGGCTTCCAGGACTGGAATTTGGGTTTCTAGCGTTTCAAGTTCACGCTTTTCTTTGTAGGACATGCGGCGAGCGCGGGCGGCAGAGGGCGCTTTGGCTGCCGATGGTGAAGTCGAGTTCTGGGCCTGATTTTGTTCGGCTTTTTGTTCGGCTTGTTTCTTCTCGGCCTGGGTTTTCTCCGCTGCCTTCGCGGCGGCGTCTTGCTCTTTTTTATAGTCTAAATAGACCGAATAATTGCCGGGATATTGCCGAATATTTCCCCCAGCCTCCAAGGCGAAAATCGTCTCTACCACGCGATCGAGAAAATAGCGATCGTGGGAAACCGTAATCACACAGCCATTAAACTCTTCTAGGTATTCCTCCAACACCGACAGCGTCTGCACATCCAGATCATTGGTCGGCTCATCCAAAATCAACACATTGGGAGCCCCCATCAACACCCGCAGCAAAAACAGCCGCCGCCGCTCGCCACCGGAGAGCTTCGCTAGGGGAGCATATTGTTGTTCGGGCGGGAACAAAAATCGCTCTAACATTTGCGATGCGGTGATCACGCTGCCGTCTGAGGTTTTGACGAGCTCGGCGGTTTCCTTGATGTAATCAATCACACGCTGATTCTCGTCGGCGGCTTCGAGCAATTCATTCGAATATTGATCGAAATAGCCAATGTGAATCGTTGCGCCCAGTTCAATCTTGCCGGAATCCGGCTCTAGGCGACCGGTAATCATATCCATTAAAGTCGATTTGCCTGCGCCATTGCTGCCGATGATTCCAATGCGATCTTCGGGGGTAAAGGCGTGGGTGAATTGGTTGATGAGGATGCGATCGCCATACCCCTTGGTCACATTTTCCGCCTCAATCACCTTTTTGCCAATGCGCCGTCCAATCGTCGAAATCTCGACTTTACCCAAGTCTTTTTTAAATTCTTTCTCTTGCATCGCCTCAATGCGCTGGATGCGGGCGCGTTGCTTGGTGCTGCGCGCCTTGGCACCTCGGCTCAGCCATTCGAGCTCGCGCCGCAGAACGCCCTTGTGCTTTTGCTGGGTGCTGGCGGCGGAGTCCTCTTGCTCGGTTTTCTTTTGCAAGTAGTAGGAATAGTTCCCGTTAAAGCTGGACAAATCACCCCGGTCTAGCTCCAGAATCCGGGTGGTGACGCGATCGAGAAAATAGCGGTCGTGGGTAATCAGCAGCAGCGCCCCCGGATAGCGATTCAGATAAGTTTGCAACCACTCCACCGACAGGGCATCCAAATGGTTGGTGGGCTCGTCCATCAGCAGCACCTCCGGCTCCGCCAGCAGCGCCGTCGCCAGGGCAATCCGTTTGCGATACCCTCCCGACAGCGAGCCAATGCGGGCCTCAAAGTCTTCGATCCCGAGCTGGGTCAGGACAATTTTGGCCTTGGCTTCCAAATCCCAGGCCCCGATCGCATCCATCCGCTCGGTCAGCCGCGATAACTGGTTGAGCAGAGCATCGCTGCTATCCGTTCCCGCTGCAATCCGATGAGATACATCTTCGTATTCCCGCACCAGCTCCATCCGTTCACCACTGTCGGCAAACACCTGCTCCAGAACAGTTCGACTCTCATCCAGGTCAGGCTCTTGGGGCAAATAGACAATGCGAACCGCTGGGTTCACCAAGCGAGCGCCGCCATCCACGGGCTCCAGGCCCGCAATAATCTTCAGCAGCGTCGATTTCCCAGAACCATTCGTACCAATCAGGCCAATCTTATCCGTCGGCCCCAGACTAAAGCTGACCTCGTTCAAAATCGGCTTAATGCCAAAATCCTTGGAGACCGATTGCAACGTAAAGATGCTCATGAGAGGGATTCGACGCGAATGTTGAACGCGAGGGCTAGGGTGAACGGCCAGTCGGCAGCAGGGCGAGGCTGGGGGCAAAGCCAGACCCAAAACACACCCGCTCTATTCTAAACGCAAAGCCGCTCCTTGGCAGAATGTCCTCCGTATAAATACGGCATTTAATGTATCACTTTTGAGGGGTCTGCACCCTCATCCCATTTTTTAGGCTGAGCACTACGATAGGAAGCATGTAACCCCGACATCAGGGCAAACTCGGTCTTAACCCCACTGAGTTTCCAGCATTGAAGGAAGAATATGACGACCCATCTAGGTGCTTTAGGGTCGTCTTTTTTTGTTTTTTTAAGTCTTTTTTGGTTTTTTAAGGTGTTTTAGCGCGGCCTTGGCTTGGGCGGGACTAGATGCCGCTAGGCTAGGTAGCGTCCTACTTTGGTTCTAGATACTTATGAGCGACTCCAAGCAAACGGGTGCAGAAGCGGTGGATGCGGCGATCGCCCAGGGACTTGATCTCGACGGCTCCCCCATTCCAGCCAAAATGCTCGCACTCTACCAGGGTGTCATGGCCCTCGAGGGCGATCGCCAGCGGAGCGGTGTTACAAACAGTATGCGATCGCGCATTGTCCGCATCGGGGCCAAGCACATTCCCCAAGCAGAGCTCGACCAAAAACTCACCGAAGCGGGTTGGGCTCCCCTGAAGGAGAAGGAAATCGCATTCTACTACGGTGGAAAAGGCTAGGGGAGAACCGTGAGGCAAATTCTTGGATCACGAATTCAGAGAAATCAGTAGTTCTACTGTTTTTTGAGATGTTTTCCTGCCTGGATTAATCGGTCGTGAATGGGTAGGTAGTTGATAGAAGGCTTCTCGACCCAGTCCGGCCGATGGCGACACCTGTCAGCTGTGGCGATTGGCTGCGCCAAGCTCCACAGGATTGACAGATTGGGTTTAGCCTCGCGCTCCGTAGTAATTCCTTAGATATCCTCTATGAAGTACGCTCAGAGTTATCAGGCCGGTGTTTCCAGACCCCACAGTTCATACCATTCCCAATGGTTTTCCGCTGCCTACCAGACAGGCGTTGGCCAAGTCCCTCGGGCCATTCCCTCCCCAGAGCAGCCCAAAAACCGCTCAAGACCTGAGTCCAGGCTATTCATCGTAGGCTGTTCCTCTGGGGTTACGGTGCTCAAGCCAACCCCCTAGGCCTGTTGGGTTGCGTGGCCTCAACCCACCCTAGGCAACACCCAAAAGCTGTAGTTTGTACAAACTCGCATAGAGACCATTGGCAGCCAGCAGCGCTGCGTGGCTGCCCGATTCGACCAGCTGACCCTGGCGCAGCACCAAAATGCGATCGACATTGCGAATCGTAGACAAACGGTGGGCAATAATAATCGCCGTGCGCTGCTCGAGCAACTGCTCCAAGGCGATCTGAATATCGGCCTCCGTGCCCACATCGAGGTTGGAGGTGGCCTCGTCGAGCACCAAAAGCTGTGGGTTGCGCACTGCCACTCGGGCGAAGGCCAAGAGCTGTTTTTGTCCCCCCGAAAGATTGGCTCCCCGTTGGCGCAGCTCGGTATTGTAGCCGTCGGGTAGCTGCTCGATAAATCCAGCGACGTTGGTTTGTTCGGAAGCTGCGCGAATTTGTTCAAAGTCGTAGGATTCACCCAGGGCAATATTGCTTTTGACGTCGCCTGCAAACAAAAAGCCATCTTGGAGAATGACGCCGATGTGGCGACGCAGTTCTTGCTGGGGCAGATCGCGAATATCGACACCGTCGATCAAGATCCGGCCCCGACTGGGTTCATAAAGGCGGCAGAGTAACCGAATGATTGAGCTTTTGCCCGCACCGGTGGGGCCAACGAGGGCGATTTTCTCACCGGGTGCGATCGAAAAATTCAGCCCCTTGAGCACAAACTCGCTAGGCTTATAGCCAAACCAAACATCTTCAAATTGGATCGATCCGCGCTGATGGCCGCTCGTGCTTTGGGGCAGCGTGGCGAGGGTGCCCAGGCGATCTTGAATTTCAACCGGTTCATTCAGTAGGTCGCTGATGCGCTCTACCGCCGTCAGGCCGGCCTGGATGGACGTGAACTTTTCGGCGAGCTGGCGCAGGGGTTCAAACAATCGCTGGGCGAAGAGAATGAAGGCCGCCAGTTGCCCCAAATCCAGCGGCCCGCGCAAGACCAACAAACTCCCGGCATACAATACCCCCGCCGTCGCCCCCAGCGAAATCCACTCCAGCGTGGCTGAAATCGCGGAGTCGTGGAAAATGGTTTTGTCCACTTCCTTGATGTACTTCTGGTTGGTGGCTCGAAACACCTCGCTATTGAACCGCTCCCGGCGGAACAGCTGAACCACATTGATCCCCACTACATTTTCCTGGAGCATCGAGTTGAGCTTGGAGAGCTCCTCCCGCGCCCGATAGTTGGCTTTGCGGTAACGCTGCTGAAAAAAGACCATCAGCGCTGTCACCGGCAACAACATCACCGTGAGCAATAATGCCAGTTGCCACTGCAAGAGAAACATCATCACAATCACGGTGATCAGCGAAAATAGATCGCTGACAATGCCGATCGCCCCCGTTGAAAACACATCACCCAGGGCTTCCACATCGCTGGTGAGCCGTGTAATTAAACGACCGACCGGCGTGCGATCGAAAATCGCACCGACAACGACGTCACGTGCTCAAATAAATCATCTCGAATCGCCGCCGTCATCCGCTGGCCCACCTCCTGCACCAGGTAGCCCTGCCAACCGCGAAAGGCCAGCCGCAGCAAAATAGTTCCCAACAGCAAAAACGCCAGCAAATTCAGCCCACCGGCCAGACTGCCCTGGCCGGTGATCAGAGCAAAGACGCCGTTGCAAACCGTGGGATTGTCCTGGCACTGGATAAAGGAAATCGCTTGGCCCAGAATAATCGGCTGAATGGCCCCGGCGATCGCCACCGGCACCAGCAAAGCCAGCGAAATCGTCAGCAAGCGGCCATTTTGCTGGGCATAGGGCACCAGGCGCTTGACGAGCTGCCAATCATTTTCGCGGCGGTCTGGGGTGGCGATCCCAGGGGAAGAAGGAGAAACCGAGGTCATGGAAGCTTCCAGCTGACGAGACGGGTCTTCTAGCCTAACAGTTTCGGCTAAGGCCTGGGTTCTTCGGCCAAGGGCGAGGTCTTTCCGGATAGCCCAGTCTCATTCCCATGCGCGCCAAACCCTTGAACTGAAACAATTCAAGCGCTGTTCGATTGCGATACATTACGTCGGTGTAACGCCAGATAACAATTGGCTTCGATCGCCTTGAGAATCCGTTGCGCTTCTTCAAACTTTCGCCAAAATACGTCAACAAGCGAGACGATGACCCATGGCATGAATCGATCGCCCTCGGAGCGTAAAGCAATGAAATTGGCCTATTGGATGTACGCAGGTCCAGCCCACATTGGCACCCTTCGTGTTGCCAGCTCGTTTAAAAATGTCCATGCCATCATGCACGCACCCATCGGCGATGATTATTTCAATGTGATGCGATCGATGCTGGAACGGGAGCGCGACTTTACCCCCGTTACCACCAGCGTCGTCGATCGCCATGTGCTGGCGCGGGGCTCCCAAGAAAAAGTGGTGGACAACATCACCCGCAAGGATGGGGAAGAGCATCCCGACTTGATTGTGCTGACGCCGACTTGCACCTCCAGCATTTTGCAAGAAGATTTGGAAAACTTTGTCGAACGCGCCCAGCTTGAGGCCAAGGCCGATGTCCTGTTGGCGGATGTCAATCACTACCGAGTCAACGAGCTACAAGCTGCCGATCGCACCCTAGAACAGATTGTTCAGTTCTATGTCAAAAAAGCGATCAAAGCCGGTGATTTGCAAACCGAAAAAACGGCTAAACCTTCGGTTAATATCATCGGCTTTTCGACCTTGGGTTTCCACAACAATCACGATTGCACCGAGCTGAAAAAGCTGATGGGTGAACTGGGGATTGAAGTCAACTTGGTCTTGCCCCATGAAGCCTCGGTACATGAACTCAAGAGCTTGCCCCGAGCTTGGTTTAACTTGTTGCCTTACCGTGAGCTGGGACTGTTGTCGGCTCAATATCTAGAATCCGAATTTGGCATGCCCTACGTGGACATTACGCCCATGGGGATCGTCGAAACGGCTCGCTGTATTCGCAAGATTCAGCAGGTGGTGAATGCCCAGATCGCTCAGATGGAAACGGGCAATCCTTCGGAGCTTGGCGGAGCCAATCGCATCCCCGAAGTTGATTTTGAAGGGTTTATCGATCGCCAAACCCGCTACATTTCCCAAGCCGCTTGGTTCGCCCGCTCGATTGACTGCCAAAACCTGACCGGTAAGCGTGCCGTGGTCTTTGGCAACAATACCCATGCTGCCGCCATTACCAAGGTGCTAGCGCGGGAGATGGGGATCAAGGTGGTGTTGGCCGGAACCTATTGCAAACACGACGCTGATTGGTTCACGGAGCAGGTGAGTGGATTTTGTGATGAGATCTTGATTACGGATGTGAATGCGGAAATTGCCAATGCGATCGCCCGTCTCGAACCCTCCGCCATCTTTGGCACCCAGATGGAACGCCATGTCGGCAAACGCTTGAATATTCCCTGTGGAGTCATCGCGGCTCCGATTCATATTCAAAACTTCCCGGTCGGCTACCGTCCTTACGTCGGCTACGAAGGTGCAAATCAACTGGTGGACTTGATTTACAACTCCTTCAAGCTCGGGATGGAAGATCACCTACTCGAAATTTTTGGCGGCCACGACACCAAGGAAATTCTCACGAAGGAAGTGGCGAACAATGCAGCTCTCCACTGGAGCGAAGACGGTTTGGTTGAGCTCAAGAAAGTCCCTGGTTTTGTGCGGGGTAAAGTTCGGCGCAATGTCGAAGCCTATGCCATTAAGCGCGGAACCAATTCGATTACGGCAGAGGTGATGTATGCAGCGAAGGAGTCCGTGGGAGCTTAGCCCAACGGCTGCGTTCAATGCTCAAACACTTCAATGCTCAAACACATTACCAAACTGTTGCAAGTCCAAATCGACCAGGGTGGGCAGGCAGTCAAAGCAGCTTTGGGCCAACTCCCAACGCTCCTCTCGCTCTAGCATCGTGGTCAGTTTTTGACGCAGACTGATCAAGTAGCGGACGTCATTGGCTGCGTAGGCCAGTTGAGTTTCGCTCAGGGCCATGACGTTGCCCCAGTCCGAGCTTTGGGCCGACTTGTCGAGTTCGATCTGCTCGAGCTCTTGCACCAGGGCTTTGAGGCCATGACTCCCCGTGTAGGTGCGGGCGAGTTTGCTGGCAATCTTGGTGCAAAAGACCGGATTCACCTGAATGCCCAGGTGATAGTTGAGTGCCGCCAGATCGAAGCGAGCAAAGTGAAAAATTTTGGTGATGTTCTGGGCTTCCATCAGTTGCTTAAGCCGGGGGGCCGCAGCCTGGCCCTTTTCGAGCCGGAGTGCGCTGGTGTAGCCTTCCGGGTCGCACAGCTGCACCAAACAGAGGCGATCGCGTCGCGGATTAAGCCCCAGGGTCTCGGTGTCCACCGCGATCGCCTCCGCCTGGAGGTATCGATCCAGCAGGGCCTTGGGCAGGTCGCGATCGCACAGCTCAAACTTTTCTAAGGCCATAGTCCAGCGCGATCCCTTCGCAAATATCAGCACGGCTGCTAGCCAGCCCCAAATATCATAGGCGCTGACGCGGCATCCCTGACGACTGGCGAGCAACTGAGATCGATCTTTGATAATCCTGATAGAGCATCTGGAGATAGGGGCCGATATCGTGGTTCTCGGCAGCGGAAAAGTCCAGGTCAAACAGGTCATTGGCATGAATCTTGAGGCCATCGAGCAACCGGAACGCAGCCCTAGAGTGCGCGTGCAATTGCCCCATACGGTCAAAATAATACAGCTGGCCCACATGGTGATAGCCCAACGATCGCAGCGGAATGCGAGGAATCAGGTCGTTTTTGTTGACCACTCGGAAGGTTTTGAAGCCAAAATCTGTGTTGAAATGGTGGGCGAAGGTGCGATCGCCCACGCGCGGCGAAGCAAAGCTATAAAGCCCTTGGATGCTCTCATTGACCAAACGTAATTGGGCCACTGCAAGCGTTGCCAGGGCTGCCCCCAGACTGTGCCCCGTAAACCAAACCGCTAGCTCTTTTCCCCGCCAGTGGGCCTGGACCTTGAGCCGGCCAATGGTTTGGCGCATGTCTTGCCCAACTGCTCCGATCATCTTCAAAAAACCGGCGTGAACTTTCCCCTGAATCAGGCTGTTCATCGGGCCATCGATCGAGCTCTGAAGGGCTTTGGGACCTGGCTCGGAACTCGGCTGCTGGGTCGAGTCATGAACCAAATCCAATTTGAGATTATGGAGCCAGTCCTCCAGGCCATCGGAGCCTCGGAAAGCAACAATAATTTTCTCGGAATCGGCTGTGATAAAAGCTTCCGTCGATCCGATGGGAAAGAATTCCACGCTGTCAAACCCCCATTCCTCTAGAAGTGTCGTCTGAATGAGGCGGCGGGAGCAGTAGCTCAAGTCTGCCATCTGGCCCAGGGCTAGGGCTCTGGCACTGCAATAGCGAACCGGAGGATGCAGCGGGGGTAAGCCCGCCCTTGAGCCAGATGCCCCGTCGGAGTCGGGGCTCAACATAGGACTAAAAATATTTAGAGCAGCAAAATGGGCGGCAGTCTGGGGCAAGACATGCGTCAAAGTCATAGAAGCACCTGAGCGAGGCGCGTCCATTCTAGGCGGACAGTTTGAATCGACTTCCGTGCTTCTACAGAGTTCTGCCATAACCTAGAAGGGGTCAGCGCCGAGACGGCTCGATCGCCCTAATTCGTCCAGGATCCATCCCCCTAGGCGGGCATCGGCTGTTGTTACGGTCTCGCTTGTTACGGTTTTGAATCGATACGCGTAAATAGAGACGAGAATTAAATTGTTTCGATATTCCGTGGGATCATGTCTCGATTGTCTATCTCCCGATTGCCCATGTTCCGGCGTTTACTAGGCTTCAGTTTGCTCTTGCTGCTGTGGGGAGCCCCGGCTTGGCAACAGCAGGCGATCGCCGCTCCCGATCGCCGCTTTATCCAAAATCTTCAGGTTGAATGGATTAATGAATTTATCCTGCCTGCCCAAACGTTTGAGAGCACAACGGTAGGGGGATTGTCGGCGATCACCTACGATCGCAAAACCGGCAAATTCTATGCCCTCTCCGATCAGCACGGCAGCGGCCAAGCCCATTTCTATACCCTCAATCTCGAGATCACCGACGCGGGCATTACCTCAGCCCAGATCGAAGCCGTCACCTATCTGAGCGATGCTGCGGGGAATCGCTACGGGGGCGCGTTTGATCCCGAAGGAATGGCCCTGACACCCCAGGGATCGCTCTATGTTTCGAGCGAAGGCAATCCGGAGCAGTCCCTGGGACCGGGGTTAACGGAGTTTGATCTGAAGACGGGACAGCAATTGCGATCGCTCCCGATTCCCGAGCACTTCCAACCCGCAGAAAACCAGGGCGTCCAGGCCAACCGAGGGTTTGAGTCCCTGACCTTGGGCCTGGGCGGCACCGCGTCGAGCGAGCCCCTGCATGTGTTTACGGCCACCGAAGGCCCGCTACTCCAAGACAAAACGGCCAACAGCGTCAACGCCACGCCACGCAACCGTTTTTGCACTACTACCGAGATGGCGGAGACGATAGCCAGCCGCTGGTGTTGGGAGAATATGTCTATGAGCTCGACCCGGCACCGGGGGCACTGATCCATGGCCTGAGCGAGATCCTGGCGCTGGATGGCAATGGCCATTTTCTGGGACTAGAGCGAGCCTTTTCGCCGTTGGTGTTCCAGGTCAAGCTTTTCCAGTTCAGTTTGGCCGGGGCCAGTGATGTTTCCAGTCGGCCCGCCTTGCAGGGCAACCTGCGTGGTGTTGAACCGATTCACAAACAATTGGTGATGGATCTTAGCCGTCTGGATAAGCTCAGGCTTGACAATCTGGAGGGGATGACCTGGGGGCCACAGCTGGCAGATGGGAGTCGATCGCTCATTTTGATCAGCGACGATAATTTTAAGTCCTTCGAGAAAACCCAGCTGCTATTATTCAAGGTCAGGTTGTCCTAGGGAAGCTTCCCCCGCTCGGGCTGGAGCGGGTACCCGCTGGAATAAGGGTCAAAATGCCTGTCAAACTATAGGCTGAGATCAGACGTGATACTTCTACGGGTTTTCAACGGCCTTTTCCATGCGTAATCGTTCCTTTTGGCTCGCGCTTTGGCTGAGTTTGCTCCTAACACTGACCAGTGGCGGCGGTTTTTTACTCCGGTTGGCCCAGGCGGCTCCCCCGTTCGTTATGGCCCAGTCCGGGGATGGCACGGGTAAGTCTGATAGACGAACAAATACCAGCGCCGCTCCCCAGCCGGACTCTGTCGGGAAGGAGCAAAAGCCAGCCCCCGAAAAGAACTTTGCCACTGAGATCGCGGGGCTGGACGTGCAAGACGGAGTTGTGACGTTGTATCGCGATCGCAAAAAGCAAAAACTCCTCGCCGCCCTCCGACCCGAGCAGCTCAACCGCTACTACCTGATGGTCACCAGCATCAGCCGGGGGGTCGGCGAATTTGGCCTCTATCGCGGCATGCCGCTCCAGGATTTTCCGCTGACCTTGCGCCAGGTGGACGATGCGGTGCAGGTTGTGGTTCCGAATCTCTACTTTCGCACCAGCCCAGACGACCTGCTCGGCAAAACCCTGAAGGATTCGTTCAGCGATTCGGTGCTCTACACCTTGCCCATCCTGGCCACCCACCCCGAGGATCAACGGTTGCTCGTGGATGTCAGCCCGCTGTTTCTGGGCGAGCCCATCGCCCTCAGCGCCCTAATGCCGCTGTTGCAATCACTCGGGTATCGTCCCGATTTGGAGCTGTTCGCGCTCAAAGCGGTGAATAACCTAGCGCAAAATCTAGAACTGGACACGACCTACGAATTCAAAAGCGGTAAAGCAGAAGGCTCGCTCGGCTTTGGGGCATTGCCCGACAACAGCGCTCTCACTCTGGGAATTCATTACAGCTTTTCGGCGCTGCCCTGGAATAACGGCTATCAGCCCCGCCCGGCGGATGAGCGGATTGGTTACTTTGTCACGGCCTATCGCGACATTGGGGCGCGGGAGCAGTCGGATCCGTTTGTGCGATCGCTCAATCGCTGGTTCCTCGAAAAGGCCGAGCCCGAGGCAGCACTCTCGCGGCCCAAGCAACCCATCGTGCTCTGGATTGAAAATACGGTTCCCAAAGAATATCGCTTGGCCTTTCGCGACGGGGCGCTGATGTGGAATCAAGCCTTCGAGAAAATTGGCTTCAAAGACGCTATCGAAGTCAAACAAATGCCCGACGATGCCGATTGGGATCCAGCGGATATTCGCTACAACACCCTGCGCTGGTTTGAGGCGGTTGACGGTGATTTTGCTCTGGGGCCTTCTCGGGTGAATCCGTTTAATGGCCAGATTTTGGATGGTGATGTTTTGGTGGGGTCAGGGTTGGTGCGCTATGCCCAGGAAGAATATCGAACCTTGACCCAACCGGGGAGCACGGCTGCCGAGGCCCTGATGCCCAGTCTGGGGCAGGCGATCGCCCAACGGCTCCAGGGCCAGATCCGCGACAGCGACCCGAGCAGCGACATCGGCCAGATCCGCGACAGCGGCCAGATCCGCGACAGCGACCCCTGCGCCAGTGTGATCGATCTCCAGACGTTGCGGCGCGGGGAAGCCTCGCCCCGGTTCCGTCCCGCTGGGGATGAAACCCGGTTTGGTCATAGCGATCGCTGTTTCTCTACCCAAATGACCCAGCAGTACGCCTATGGCAGCCTAGCCCTCTCCTCCCTGCGCCAGGTTCTGCCCAGCAGTGACGCCGCCAAGGACTACATTCGCCAATATCTCACCAGTTTAATCGCCCACGAAGTCGGTCATCTGCTCGGTTTACGCCACAACTTCCAGGGCAGCGACTGGCTCTCCCCAGCAGAACTCAACGACCCCAGCATCACCCGCAGTCGGGGCATGGTCGCCTCGGTGATGGACTATGTGCCGGTGAATTTGGCCCCTGCGGGCGTGACCCAAGGGGACTATTTTCCCCAGGTGATTGGCCCCTACGATGAATGGGCGATCGAATACGGCTATCGCCCGGTGCCAGAGGCCGCAGGCCCCGCTGCCGAGCGGCGGATGCTGGAGGCGATCGCCAGCCGAGCTGCCGAACCCGGCCTCGCCTACGCCACCGATGAAGACACCATTGGCCTCGACCCCCGTGTGCACCGCTTTGACCTCAGCAACGACCTGCTCACCTACAACGCCGCCCAACTCGAACAAACCCGCCAGCTTTGGGAAAAGCTCAACCTGCGTGGCCCAGGGCCAGGTAGCCGCTACAGCGATTTGCGGCGGCAGTTTTCGATTTTGCTCAATCACTATATGCAAAACGCCGTCGTCTTAAATGACTACATCGGTGGGCAGCAGTTCAACCGCTATCGCGCCGGAGATGCGCCGGGTCAATTGCCCCTGACCCCCGTGTCCTTGACCCAACAGCGGCAGGCACTCCAGGTACTCTCCCAAAATGTCTTTAACGCCGAGGCCTTGGCCCTGCCGCCCCAGTTGCTGGATAAACTCCCCCCTCCCCGTTGGTTCCACTGGGGCCAGTCTCCCAGCTCGAGTTTGGAATATCCGTTTTACGATCAAGTCTCGCTGTTTCAGACGTTTATGCTGAGCGACCTGCTGTCGAGCGATCGCCTTTCCCGACTGCGCAACGCAGAACTCCGCCGTACTCCCCAAGCCACCCTCAGTCTGGAGGAACTGTTCTCGACCTTGCACCGCAGCATCTGGAGTGATCCCCTAGGCAGCGGCCAAATTTCAACGCTCCAACGCGGGTTACAACGGCAGCATCTGGCGATTTTGAGCAACATGACCCTGCGTAATAGCAAGGCTGCGGCCCAAGCCACCAGTCTGGCAGATTGGATTGCGTCGATGATGACGGTGGACGCACCAGAAGACGCCAGAGCTCTGGCCCGATCGCACCTTCAGCAGCTCCGAACCGAGGTGCAAGCGGCAGGGCGCAAAAGCCGCGATCGCACCACCCGCGCCCACTGCGAGGACATCGAACAGCGCATCGAGAAGGTCTTAGCCGCTCCGATTATCGGCAGTTGAATGTGGCAGTTGAATGCGGTCGTTGGATCGATGGGGAACAATTCGGCATTACCGGTGATTTTTGGGTGAGAAAAATAAATTTTCTCGACGAGGCACTGATTATCTTTGCCGATCAAATAGATGCGGGATTTAGACCCAAAATCGACTGAAACCCCCGCCAAATCGTCTCTAAGACTTGACTTTGGGTGCGATCAATCAATAAATATTCGGGCATCCTAACAGGACAAGCGAGTCGGTTATTCGTTCAACAAAATTCAATCGATGTCCATCTTGAATGGATGTCAATTGGATCTTGCATGACCGATAACCTTCGATTTTCATCATCAGGCCTGCTTTCCCATCATCAGGGTTGTCCGTAGGGTGTTCTATGACTGTTCGTTCTTTCACTGTGCTCTATCCCATTATTCTCTACCCCCATGCCCTCACGATCGCTTGGAGCCAAAAACCCGCCACCCCCACCTTTCATGGGCTCGAACCCTGTCCGCCGCCACGTCCCCAGGGGATCAACTGGAAACTGATTTTGGTGGAGATGGCGCTTACCAGTTTGGCTGCAGTTTTCTTTGGGCTGCTCGGGTTTTGCCTGGGTCTGGTGGTGACGATTACCCAGGTGCTGCTCGAGCAAGATGCCTACCGTCGCCGCCGCCGTCGCTTCTACCTTCAAGTCGATCGCTACGAAAAGGAACTCAAGATCTATTTAGATAAGGAGGCCAACCATCGAATTTACTGTGAGGCGAGTCAAGGCCCTCAAAGCATTGCAGCCTATCAATATCAACTTGTGTTAGCCGCCCTCAAAACGACCCAAGGCTATGATGTCGAAATTGGCTACGATATCAAAAAAAGTGTGGCTCGCCGGGAGGCCGCCGAAGAGTTCCTAGAACCCTATCTTAACAAGTACTTCCCCGGAAAAATTCTAACGAAGGCAGCCCTTTCCTATTCAGGTTTTCAGGATGTTTATGCCCCTAAATTTGCCTATGTGGACATCGAAACGGGCTTGCATATCAATCTTGAAATTGATCAGCCCTACATCCTGAAACCTGGATCCAAAACAGGGCAACCGATTCATTATCTGGGTGATCAAAAAGATGGCGATCGCAACGATTTCTTCCTCGAAAAAAATTGGCTAGTGATCCGCTTTACAGAAGAACAGGTGATGCGTAGACCCCAGAGCTGCTGCAAGGTGATTGCCCGGGAAATCTTCAAAATCACGGCCCAAAGTGGTCTGATGGAACGCTTCGAGCGGGTGGCCGATCTGCCCGAACAACCCCAGTGGACTTGGGCCGAAGCAGAAGCCATGGCCCAGCAGCAGTACCGCCTCAGCTATCTCAGCCTAGATGTTGAACCTGAAGGCGCAGATGCCGCCTCGGACAGCCGTGAGCTGCTCAAACAAGCCTCTTTAGCCCTACTGGAGTTGGGAACGTGACTGCTTAGGGATCAAGTAATCAGTAACTGGTAACCGGCAACCGGTAATCAGTCGCTGTGCGTCTTTTGGGTTTTGTTTAAGTTTTAACCCTGGTCTTAACCCTTGGCGATCGCCTGTTGCTGCCAAGCCCGCCAGTAGGCTCCCGTCAAAACGCCCAACGCCGTCATCGCCAGGTTGACCCACTGAAACACCAAGGGCTCCTGACCCGTGGCCGCCGCTGAGACAATCCACATCCCGCTCGCCAAGCCCACGAGGGCGAGGCCGTGGATCATGGGTGCTTCGTGGGCCAGCAGGGCGGTGACATAGCCGCTCGCGGTAGCGAGGGCAAGGTTACAGAGACTGGCGATCGCCAAAAATCCTGGCGTCACTGAGGTCTCCCCAGAAACAAGGGCAAACAGCCCAACGAGGCCAAGGGCCATCAGCAAATAGCCTGCAAAAATTGCGATCAAACTTCTAACCATCGAAATCACCTGTGGTCACTGCAACCGAGCCATCCCAAGCTGAGCATACAATACGCATTCGGTTTTAGCCGTTAAGAAGCATGCACAAAAATGAAGCAATAAAAATTATTGCTGAACCGGTACTGAATGCGCGAAAAAACCACTTTTTGCTCTTAAACCAACATTTCACCGGTTTCCTGGAGCCAATGCAAACGGTGATAAATCCCACGTTGCGCGAGCAATTCAGTATGGTCTCCCACTTCCACGATGCGACCTTGGTCGAGCACGACAATTTTATCGGCATCGCGAACGGTGCTGAGCCGGTGGGCAATAATCAGCGTGGTGCGGGTGCCATAAATCGACTTCATCGCCAGTTGAATCGATCGCTCCGATTCATAGTCCAAACTCGAAGTCGCCTCATCCAAAACCAACACATCCGGATCCACCAGCAGCGCCCGTGCAATCCCGAGCCGTTGGCGCTGTCCCCCCGAAAGCCTCAAGCCACGTTCTCCTACGACGGTTTGGTAGCCCAGGGGCAAGTCCCGCAGGAAGGGTGCGACTTGGGCAATTTGGCAAGCGGCTTGCACTTGCTCGAAGCTTACTTGGGGGTTGCCGTAGGTGAGGTTATCCAAAATCGTGCCGTTGAACAGATCGACTTCTTGGTGAACGATCGCCAGCTGCCGCCGATAGCCCGTAATATCCAAATCGCGAATATCTTGGCCATCAATGCGAATGGTGCCGCTGGACGAATCAAAGTAGCGAAACAGCAGTTTTACCAAGGTCGATTTGCCCGAGCCCGACCGACCGACCAAGGCCACGGTTTGGCGGGGTTCGATCAACAAATCGATGCTCTTCAAAATCGGGCGATCAAGGTTGTACTCAAAACTGACCTGATCAAACTCAACCTTGCCACCAAACTGATAGCTTGGCACTGCGCCCTCCAGCTTGATGTGTTGGGCATCTGGCCCCGTCGGCTCACGCATGAATTCATGGTAGCGCTGGATAGCCGCGTAGCGTCGGGCAAACATTTCTGCCAGCATACTTAACGGGTCGAGCTCCGCGTAGGCCATGCTCGACACGGTTAATGTGGTGACAAAATGTCCCAGGGAAATTTGTCCGTTCAGGGTTGCCCCCAGCGTCAGACTGAGCACCCCAAATACACAACTCTGCACTACAGTACGCTGCCAGGTGCCTAGCATGACATAGCCCCAGTGAATCCGGTACAGCACCACAAACAGCTCGCGGCCCAACCGAAGGTTCTGCCGCCGCAGTTCCCCCGCTTCGGTGCCAAAGGCTTTGACGGTTTTGATATTGGTGATAATTTCAGAGGTGCGACTGGCGGTATTTTCCATGTAGCGATCGAGCAATTGCTCTCGCTGCATAATCGACTTTAGATTGCGCAAGCTCAGGGCTAAAATGAGGATAAAGGAGAGCAAAAAGGCGATCGCAATCCGCCACTCAATCAACAAAATCATCCCAAAAATTGCTAACACTCGCACCAGCTTCGGCAGCATTTGGCCAGTGATTTCGGGATAACCCCAAGTGTGATTTTCTAAGCCTCGGGCGACGCGTCCGGCAATGCGCCCTGGGTTGTTTTCGTCGTAAAACTCCAGCGGTAAAGTTAAGATTTTTCGCAGCACTTTTTCATGGTTTTCGCGTCTGGCTTGCAGGGCGATCGCCCAGTGGTACCAGTTGGAAATCAGGGACTGAATTGGAGCGCGAACGACGGTGACAAGAAAAATGAAACTGAGGAGAAGGGCGATCGCGGTTCCATCAAAGCTGCGATCGAGCTTCGGGGCCAAATCTGCCACGACCTTCTCTAGGGCAGTGTCTAGGGGCTGCCCTGAGAGCACATTGAGAATTTGACCAATGGCGTAGGGAACCACGAGGTCTATGCTTTCGAAGAAGCTACTGCTGGCGATACTCGCGATCGAAAAGCGCCGATAGGATCGGAAATAATTCAGAAAATCGTTGAGCGAAGCCATGGAACGGCAGATGCAATTTTTGCAGACAAATGAATATACTACATGATACTACAAAAAAGTTTTTTTGGCTTCAGGTCGAAACAGAGGCCGGGGAAACCATCACGGATAGCCAAGGAAATGGGTATTGTGTCTAGTCCTTAGTTCGAATGTATTAGGGAGAATTCTAAAAAAGTGCGGACAGGAGAAACTGAGGGCTATTTAGCCTAACGCCCTGATTCGGGCGCTGATGCGCGGCTTGAATCGGTTCAATGTTGCAATTTGGGGAGTTAGGCTGACGAATTTTGGTACAATGCTCTGTGTTTGGGATTATGTTAGGTAGACTTAGATCAGTCTAATATCTAAACTTTAGATAGATAGGCGCAGTAAATTTCGGCTTAATACCCCCATAAGAGGTGAATAGGCCGACGCAGTTCAGCCTAAACAATACTTAGACTACAAGAGCCTGATAGTAATAGTACTTCTATCGTATTTGTTTGGGTTTAAGTTCAGATATTGTCGAGTTAGCTGAGATTATAAATCAATTAATCAATTGATCTGGTTATGGACGTCTGTTTGTGTCGGAGAGAGTTCAGTGAACATAATGATAAGGTTTACGAACTACGTATACTAAAGAAAGTGATCGATTCTTGTTTAGACAATAGTGTGTCAGCTACAGAGGAAGGATTGAACTTACTCCTTCATACATGTGATGAGTTGGTTTGGGAGATAGCCACAATAATTTATACTCGAAGTGGACACAAAGTTGAGTTTTCCACAATACGTGATGTTATTGATTCTCGGATTAAAATCTTAAAAGTACATGTAGAGGCTGAGAAGGCAGAGACGCTTCAGCAAAGAGAAGAGATAGAGAAGCAGAGAAAAAATCGCTTGATTCTGTTGTCTAAACAGTTGGAAGTATCTGGCAGAGACAACTGTATGTCCGACCTCTTCCTAACTGTTCAGGATATAGTTGCAAAACAATTGAGTGTTGATGTAAGTGAGATAACTTTAGATGCCTCTCTTGTCAGTAACTTGGGAGCTGATGAGTTGGATGTTCCTCAGCTTGTAATGTCGCTTGAAGAAGAATTTTGTATCGAGGTACCAGATTGCAAATCAGAAAATTTGTCGACTGTTGGGGAGTTTTTGGATTACATTCATGAACAACTAGAGCTTCAATGCTAGCGTGTGCGGCAATTGCAGTACAAACAGACTGGCAATTGTATTGTAGTGGAACAAATTGTCTTTTTCGTTGAGCTGTAAAGGTTGTCTGAGTCCGCTGAACACGATCGTTAAGTTGCAGCTGATGCTGGGGAGTGCAGAAAACAGTCAAACACGGTGTATTAGAAAACGCTCGATCGCATTTTGTCCAACCATTTCTTTCAGAAGACCCAATATCGTGAAGAGAATGTTTGGACAGTATCTTTCGCGATCAGCACGCCACACGATTATCGCTTCAATCTCAGTTTTGACTTCCTAGGATTGAAGCAATAATTGACAGCTATATGTACAGCTATTCAGGCTGTTTTTCTGGCAACAGACACTTGTCTGAATCACACCCCGCAGGCCCAGCTTCCATCATCGGCCCCGTATCATAGCGCTTCAATGCCGCCAGGAAATCCGCCGTATTCCGCCGCTTCAGCACCGCCGCCATCAGCGATACATACGCTGCCTTGTCAATGGGCTCGAAGGGCAAACGCGGGAACGTTTGCAAATCGTCGAACCGGGCGAGCAGAGCTGCGGACATGTAGCCCTCATCTTGGGCGATCGCCTCATACAACCGCTGGGCCAAGGGTTCAATCTCCGCCTCCCGCAGTTCCACCGTCGCTGAGGTATTGTGCGTGGTGTAATGCCGTTGTACCTGCATATAAAAGTCGAACTGGGCCAGCGCCGAAAACTGACTAATATCGACTTGATCCGCTCCAGGCAGATTGGCCCAGCTCACCTCCGTCGGAATTTCCACCAGCCATTCGGTGCAACGTGGGTCGAAGGGATCGTCAAGCAAATTGCCGTTTTCATCCTTGTCCGACTGGGACGGCACAATCGTATAGCCGTAGTCAATACAAGCCATCGCCACCGGGTCATTCTTGCGGAATGTAATCCGGCGCAGGAATCGCTGGGCCTTGGGCGGATGCCAGCCCGAGCTGGCACCAGTAAGCAGACTCTTGGTGCCAGCCGGTTGCACGGTGGTGCAGCGATTCGGACGGCGGAGGTTGTGGCGATCGCAATACTCCCAAATTGTTGCATGGACAACCTCTCGCCAGCGATTCAGATACTCCGCCTCCTTTTGCTTAAATTCAAGGCCTTGGAGTGTTTCAGGTCGACCTTCTACCCACCACTCTAGCCACGGCGTGCCAAAGGCATGGACAAAGAAATCAAACAGACCTGTAAACGAAACGCCCACGATCGGATCCCATTCCCGCGATTGGCGGTAGCGGTCTTCGAGAAACTCATGATTTAACAAGGCTGCCACCGAGAGGGCTCCGGCCTTGAAGGCGTCTGCCTGGTCTTGCGCATCGTGGGGGTCGAGTTGATTGAGGTGAACCTCCGAAAGATTACAGTGAAAGTTTGTGCCGATTATTTCACCGCAGTTGTGGGCAACAAATCCGTTGGCATCGAACCGGGCCGGGCCAGGTACTGTGCAGTCGTAGACCGACTCCATACCGTCAGGCGCAATTTCCGTGACGGTGACGGCAAAGCGCTCCCGGTTAAAGTTGCGCTGGGAGTTGCTCAGGAGATCGGTGAGTTTTTTCTGCTTGGTCGGATCTTGGAATCCAATCAGGCTGGCGAACTCCACCAAGTTGTCATTGGCAATCACTAATTCATGCTGAGCCTTGCAGTTGTACTCGGCGAGGTTGCGATCGGAATCGGGCATCAAGCGCACTTGAGCGGGGCGGCGATCGCGATAGAGCTTCGAGACAATCCCCAACCGCATCAGCATCCGCTGCACGGCTTGGAGCATCAGCAGATCACTCTGCGCCAACCGGACAGAAATACCTTTCAACTGGCTGCCCTGGACGCTCCCATCCGCATCAAACAACCCTTGTAGGAAACCACAGTAGAATTCGCAGCTACCCTGTTCTACTTCCGCCGTAACGGTTTTGTGACTGGGAAAAACGCCGAACTGCTTCGCGATCTGAGCTAAGGCAGAAGAACCGACTTCAAAGTAGCGATTGCGCTCATGGTAGGTGCCATGGCTGGGTTTTGTCGGTGCGCCGTCTAGTTGATTGACCAAGGCGAGAGCGTGCTCTTTCATCACATCCTGGGTGTCGCCCCAATAACGCAACTTGGCTTGGTAGGTGTGGTTTTTGGGATAGTCCACGAGGGAGCCGTCGCCGATCAGACTGCCCAGAAGCCAACCTTCGGCTTCACTTCCGGCCCCGCCCCAGGGCTGCAAACCTCGGTGGTTGTGGATCAGGACGCGATCGCCCGCCACCAAATCTCCAGCTTCGACCCATTCGCTATATTGCGCTTTCTGGGTCTGACCAATGACCTTTAGAACACGGTGATTTGCGGTCAGACGCAAGCTTTGGCCTTCTTTTGTCTGGAGTTTGACAACCGGTTTGATGCCGCTGAAGAAGAATCCATCAGCGGTGGTGCTGAACAGTTCACCGTTGATATAAGTGCTATGCTGCTGGCCGATTAGGCTCTGCACCTGGCGAGGGCCGTCTCCGGTATGGATCCAGGTGTCGGCGGTGACGCATGGATTCAGGCCATATCGCTGAAATCGGTGTTCTAATTCACTCTCGGTCATGTCAGGCTGATATTGCTTAAGCCATTGCATGGCTTCTTGAATACCCAGCTCCCCATAAATTGCCAAAAATTCAGCTTTGAGATCGGGATGGGTGAGCAAGTCGGCATTGGCGCGGGCGATCGCCTCTGGTGCATACTGAATCGCGCCCTCTCCCGAATAAAACTGCTTCCGCACCGCTTCGAGAGTCTCCTCAGCCGTGGGCTTGCGATGGAATACGCGGGTATGATTCGCCATCCGCAGGGCATCCCGCTCGGGGTCAATGCGCCAGTTACCACTTTCGTCTTGCTGCCAAAGATTTTCCTTGGCACCGGCTGCAATCTCATCACGAGAATCAAACTGTCTCATGCCCGCACTCCTGCGGATATTGCCTGCGACAATTGTTACTGCAGCTTCGTCAATTAACAAGCAGCACTCGATCGAATTGAGCTGCCGACCCTGGGCCTGATTCAAAATCCGCACCACACGTTGATACATATCCGGCAGCTTCACCGGATTGGCCATGCCGCCGAATCCCTTCAGGGTTTCACCGGCGGGGCGGACATCGCTCATGTCCACGAGAATTTCGACGGTGCCATCAAAGCGATCGCTACTCGACAGCTCCAGCAGCGTTTCGTAGGACTTGACCCAACCCTGGCGGCTGTCTCCCACATGGATGGCCACCGCCTGGTTGTCATTCCAAATAACCTCCGTTTCCTCCCGACGCAAGCTCGCAGGCGTCGTGCCCACGGCTCCCTGCACCCGCAGCGAAATCCGATTGCGAATCGGCGGCAGCAGCTCAATGTATTTCGGCTCAAGCATTGCCCCCGTACCACAGCCCATCATGGCCAAGTCCATCATCAGGGCAAAGGCATGCCAGTCCGTCACATTAGTGGAGGTGCAATTGTAGCCGCCGGAGAAATTCTTTTGCGAATCTATCCAGTCAGTGCCACCAATCCAGAGCCAGCGGCCTGAGGTGAGAGTCTTGAGTTCCTGTTGCATCCGAATGATCAGGGCTTCTTCTGGGGAGGTCAGCCTGCCGAGTTTGGCAACCCCGGCCACTGTGCGATCGCACACCTGCTCCCAACTCTCACGCCCCGCCTCAGTTTGCCGACTGTAGGTGCGAAAAAAGACGGGGTTTGCAGCGGGGGCAGAAGCCGGAAAGTCAGCGATGCGACGGGTGCGAACGATATCTTGAACCATGGGAAAAGTCTGGCTAGAGTCTGACTAAATGGATGGGGGCTTGCTCGCATTCATTCAACCGATGACGCGTGCAAATATCCACCCAGGACATTCTTATCATACGAGGGAGCGCAAGCTTTATTCTGCGTTCTGCCACATATGTAGTGCAATTCATTGACACATGACTCTACGGATAGTGGATGACTGGAGAATGGAGCGCCCAGCTCTGGGTTTTCTACAGCGGTTTTCAACCCACTGGTATGGAGGGGCACAGCTCGCCCGAATGATTGGCATACAATCGGGGCAGGATGGGTGTGGGGTCAGACCGCCGGTAGCTAGATAGTCCATTGTTCAGTCGATCGCGAAACAACAGTCCTGGAGCATGGAGGTTCAAGATGGTGGTGCTTTTAACGCAAGATCAAGTTCTCTCGACTCAGCAAGTCTGTCGGTTTTGCATGTTTGCCAGCCAAGCAGGCGAGCCTCGCTGGCGCGATGGTTATCTCGCCTGTGGCAGACTGAAACGCCAGTCAACTCAAGCTTCGTCTCAGCAACAGTGCCCCATGGGGTTTCGGGTGGTTGACATCCCTCGCTAAAGAGCCCAGGAGGCCGGGTTCGCGACACAGCCCAGCCACCTAGATCGCCCAGGGAGCTCGAGCCAAGTAACCCAACCTAGGTGCTGACGGGGTTGCCCCTAGCTCGGTGCGTTATCCTAAGGGATATTGATGTAACCCTAGCTCAGTACCCTTAGTTCAGTAATTTAGGAGAATTTCCATGGCGTGGCGCGGCACCAGCTCCCTTTCGGATCGGTTCTTTGCGACCCTTCCCTACTTGCTTCCCTTGATCGACGTGATTGTTTCGGGGTTTGGCAAGTTTCTGTTTGCCCAGGTTCCAGGGTTGGCGCTCTTGTTTGCACCCCTAGCCCCCCTCATCATGGTTTACAGCGGGGTTCCCTTTGTGGGCCTGCTTGTGTTCTTTGCGCTATACCTGCTAGTCATTCGCAACGAGAATATCTCCCACTTTATTCGCTTCAACACGATGCAGGCGATCTTGATCGACATTGTGCTGATTCTTTGCAACGTCGTGAATGTCTATCTCATTGGTCCAACCCTGGGGCAGATCGGCAGCTCTGCGAACTTTCTCATTGAGGTGCTGTTCAATGTGGTCTTCCTTGGGACACTGGCGGCGGTGGGCTACAGCGTCGTTCAGGTGGTGCGCGGCGTTTACCCCGACAAGATTCCGAGCCTGTCCGACATTGTTCATATGCAGATTCGTTAGTGCAGATCCGTGAGGGCGGATTCGTGAGGGCGGTCTAAGCTTTGGGCGATTTGCGGCTGATGACGGTGTTTTCTAGGCTGCCAATGCCTTCGATTTCGATGCGGACGCGATCGCCCACCGTTACCGGCCCCACGCCCTCTGGCGTCCCAGTCAGCACCAGGTCGCCCGGTATCAGAGTCATGATCTGACTGATGTAGGAAACCAGGACATCTGGCGGGTAGACCATTTGGTCAATCGACGTCTGCTGGACAGCTGTGGGGTTGTCGTTGAGAAAGGTTTGCAATGTGGCTCCCGTGGGCAGCTCCCGAACCAGCCAAGGCCCCAAGGGGCAAAAAGAGTCAAACCCCTTGGCCCGAGCCCAAGGCCCCAGGCTTGCCTTCTGGAGATCCCGCGCCGTGACGTCGTTGGCAATGGTGTAGCCCCAGATTTTGTGGGCGGCCTCTTCGGGGGTGCAGTCGGTGCAGCGATCGCCAATCACCAAGGCCAATTCCCCCTCATAGTCCACCCGGTGGGACTGGGGTGGGTACAAAATCGGGTCGCCATTGGCCACAATGGCGCTGGGGGGCTTGAGAAACAGCAGCGGCTCCGGGGGAACCACCGATCCCATCTCGGTCGCATGGGCGACATAGTTCTTGCCAATCGCCACCACCTTGCTGGGTGAACAGGGGGCCAAGAGTCGATAGCGATCGGGTTCTAGCTCAAGCTCCGTCGGCTGTCCCTGGAGCCAGGGGGGCGCATCCAAAACCTTGACGGTTCGGTTGATCTGGAGAATCCCGTAGTGGATTTTGCCCTCGGGGGTGCAAACGCGGACATAGCGGGTCGCCATAAAAAGTCTGTGTCAGTCGGCGGAAACTCATCTAGTATTGTAAAGCCTTGCTTCTTGCAGCACGCAAGAGGCCAGTAGTCCAGAAGGAGAGTGAACCATGAAGGATTTTATTTACGAAACCATGTACATCCTGCGCCCAGACTTGGGTGAGGAAGACGCGGAAAAGAATATCACCGCCTACCAAACTATTCTGAAGGAAGCAGGTGCAGATATTATTGAGACCCAGCATCGGGGCAAGCGCCGCATGGCCTACCCGATCAACAAGCGCCGTGAGGGCATCTATATCCAGATGAACTACCGTGCGCCGGGTGCGGCGATCGCCCCCATGGAGCGAGCCATGCGCCTGAGCGAAGATGTGATTCGCTATCTCACGGTGAAGCAGGAAGTCCGGGAGGAAGAGCCTGCCGAAGAAGTGGCGTAGATTAGGGTTTTCCAGAAAGTCTTCTCGGAAGGCGGGGCAGGCTTTTGAAAAAGCCTGCCCCGTTTTTGATTCTGTTTCGTTTTGCGCGGGGGTGTGGTGCAATGCAATACAAAGATTTTTGGATTCGGGATTGGGAAGCACGCGATCGCATTCTTGTCCGCTCAGCTGACTTGCCCAGGCTGTTGGTGCAGAATATGGCGTTC
>JAAUOP010000174.1 GCA_012034805.1 Synechococcales cyanobacterium CRU_2_2
TTGCCTGGAGCACAGTGGAAGCCTGAAAGCGTTCCTCAGATCGCCTCCCTGCGATGCGCTTATCTCAATGGGTTGCTCGACTTCTGACCTTCGAATATCCCTGTTCTTTCAACTTTGGGATGCTCCCATCCCGATCGCGCTCAATAATCCCCCGATCGTCGTCGGAATTAGGGCCACCAGTAGGGCAATCAAAACAGCAATACTCACAGGAGACTTGACGTACTGGGCGATCGGTAACATTGTCGCAATCACAATTAAAAATACCTGTGTTAGCACCGCAAGTAATACTGTTAAAGCAATTTCATTGGGAGTTTTTCGTCGTTCTGACCCCTCGACTAGGGCAATCATCCGATCGATAAATCCCTTGCCCGGATCAGCCGTAACTCGAATCACCAACTCATCTGAGAGAATGCGCGTCCCTCCCGTCACCGAACTGGCAATATCTGTACCAGGTTGCTTCAGCACGGGTGCCGATTCCCCCGTAATCGCCGATTCATCCACGGAAGCCTCCCCCTGGGTTACTTCCCCATCCGCTGGAATTACATCCCCGGCAATCACCTTGACCAAATCGCCCTTACGCAGCGCGGTCGAACTCATTTCCTGCACCGTACCATCGGGTGAAAGCTTGCGAGCGATCGCGTCGGACTTAGTCGCTCGAAGTGAGTCCGCTTGGGCTTTGCCCCGCCCCTCGGCTACGGCTTCAGCGAAGTTTGCAAAAAGCAACGTAAACAGCAAAATTAATGTGATCAAACCATTGAACAAGACAGGGTTTTTATCTGTTGCTTGACCGAATAAGTTGGGATTGATCGTGACTAAGGCTGTGATGATTGTGCCTATCCAAACTAAAAACATCACCGGATTGCGCAGTTGTACGTGGGGATCGAGTTTGAGAAAAGCCTGTTTGACAGCACGGGGGTAGAGACCCTGCGTATTGACCTTAGGAGTGTGTTTACGCTGCGATCGCAGTTGACCAATAGAAGAGCGAGAAACAATTGAATTCTGTGGTTTCATAGATGACTTCACCAATAAATTGCAGTGAGGCTGCGAGCAACATGGCACTAGCCACTGGGCATGATCTGAAAGGCTTCCGCGATCGGGCCAAGGGCCAGTACCGGAAAGAATGTCAACACGCCCAAAATCAAAATCACCACCCATGTCACAGCGCTAAATAAGGCCGTATCAGTTCTGAGGGTGCCATCGCTCATGGGGACGGGTTTCTTGCGCGCCATACCATCGGCTAATCGCAATAACGCGACAATCGGAACATAGCGACCCAAAATTAGCGAAAAACAGGTGCTTAAGTTCCACCAGAGGCTGCCGTCACTTAGCCCTTCAAAGCCGGAACCGTTATTCGCAGCGGCAGATGCATATTCGTACACAACTTGCGAAAGGCCATGGAAACCGGGATTGCTTGTGCCCCGCAAACTTTCAGGCAGCATGAGCGTGATGGCCGTAGGAATCAATACTGCGATCGGATGAATCAGCAAAATCACACTGGCGAGAACCACTTCGGGTTTTTCAATTTTACGACCCAGAAATTCCGGTGTCCGACCCACCATCAAACCCGTCAGAAAAACCGCCAAAATCAAAAAGATAAACAGATAAGCTGTGCCCGTTCCTTGTCCACCCCAAACAATTTGCAAAAATAGATTCAGCAGAGTAGAAAAGCCACCTGCGGGCAGGAATGAGTCATGCATGGCATTGACCGCACCACACATTGTTGCGGTTGTTAGGATAGCCCAAAGGGATGATAAAGCCCAACCAAATCGGACTTCTTTCCCCTCTAAGTTCGGCCCAACTTCGCTGACTAAGGAGTTCACGAGTGGATTGCCCTGAAACTCGCTCCAAGCCGTTGCCGCCACTAAGGGCAGGAAAAATGCTAATACAATTCCATAGACTAGCCAAGCTTGCTTAAGATTTTGGGTGAAAATGCCATAGGTATAGATTAAGGCGGATGGAATCATTACCATCGCGATCGTCGCGATCAAATTGGTGAATCCACTCGGATTTTCAAAGGGATGAGCTGAGTTTGCACCAAACCACCCCCCGCCATTTTCCCCGAGCTGCTTAATCATCTCAAAGTGGGCAATAGGGCCACGGGCGATCGCTTGGCCAGCCCCTTCTAAAGTTGTCGCTTGGGCTACGCCTGCCCAGGTTTCCGGCACCCCAGCTGCCATCAAAAGCACTGTTCCAATCAAGGAAATTGGCAATAAAATTCGAGTGATTGATTTGACTAAATCTTGGTAAAAGTTACCCAGCGATCGCCCTGTCAATCCGCGAATAAAGGCAATTCCCACGGCCAATCCGGTTGCGGCTGAGGTAAACATCAAAAACCCCAATGCAAAAACCTGCGAGGCATAACTCAGCGCCGTTTCGCCGGAATAGTGCTGTTGATCGGTATTGGTTAAAAAATGAAACAGTTGTGTGCAATGCTGTATCCCAGCTTAGCCCACCCACATGCGTCGGATTAAACGGGAGTAGTGGCTGCAACAACAGGATCAAAAAACGCCATGCCCATGACCAAGTTACTGACGATCACCGCTTGAATATATTGCCAGCCTGCCATTTCGCTCAGGTTATGCAGGCCGATCCCCCGATTAATCCAGCGATCGAGGGGATTGAGCAGCGGATCGAGCCCAGTACGTTCTTGTAAAAACACATGCGCCATATATTGACCCAATGGCGCTGTTAGCAAGATCACGATGAGTAATGTCAACGTAATCTGAAGCCATCCCTGAAACATAAGCCAGTTGTGCTCCCTGCAGATTTATTGGACTTAATTTGACTTGGATAACTGGATGATGAACGATCAACGATCAATTAACCAGATATAGATTGATATATTTTTCCGTTGAGCTTGTGTTTAGAGTGTTTAGGGCAAATCTAAACGCAGCCTCCGCCTTAACCACTTGCAAATGCTTTTACAATAGGTTTACTTTGATTGGTTAGCCAACATAAAGCCATGTCAACTCCCTTATCTCCCCTTTCCCTGGGCTGGCGACGACGAGATTTCTGTGCCATCGGATTCGTTTTAATGATGGTAATCGTACTTGAATTTTCTACACCTGTTGATTATGTGATGGGCTACTTGTATATTGGCCCATTATTATTCGCCTCTGGACGATTGCCACATCCAGGTATTTGGGGATTGACGATACTTATTGCATTGTTGACACTACTAAATTTATGGTTACCTAATCAAGCAGAAATCACATGGCCAATGCTGATTAATCGACTAATTGCAGCGCTTTCATTGATAGTAACTGCAATGCTCGGTGAGCGCAATGCTGCCTATGCCCAAGCGATTGCTCGTCAGCAAGCCCAACTCCAAGCCAAAATGCAACTTGAAGGCATTCGCAGTGACTTTATCGCGACCCTCGCCCATGATCTCAAAACACCTGTACTTGGTGCAATTTCAACAGTGGAGGCATTTATTCGCGGCGAATTTGGGGGTATTTCTAATATCCAAAAACAAGTGCTTACGACAATGGAGCGCAGTCACCGAACAAGCTTAGGATTACTAGAGACTTTGCTAGATGTTTATCACAATGATATACAGGGTTTGCAATTACACTTAGAACCGTTGGATTTGACTTTGTTAGTCGAAGATATGGCGAATCAAGTGGCCCCGATCGCCCGCGACCGACAGGTGCAAATCATTATTCGCGATGCCCATTCAGAATTTCGTCGATCGCTTTGGGTTAAAGCCGACACACTCCAACTTCAGCGGGTCTTGATGAATTTGTTGGTGAATGCGATTAATCATTCGCGGCGTGGAGATCAAGTCGAAGTTTGGCTCGAACCCAGTGGCTCACAACAATGTGTTAAGATTCTAGACCGGGGTGCAGGGCTAAAGCCAGAAGAACTCTCTCATCTCTTCCAACGGTTTTATCAAGGTAAAAGCGATCGCCAAGCTCAAGGTTCAGGTCTTGGACTTTACCTAGCACGGCAAATCATTACTGCCCACCAAGGTACAATTTGGGCAGAAAACCAGACGCCAAAGGGTGCCATATTTGGTTTTCAATTGCCCACCTATTCTCCGTAAGACTTTCTCAAGGCTATGTCTAACTTGGCACTAAACTTATTATTGGTCGAAGATGACGAGCTCTTTCGACTGGGCTTACGAGTAAGGCTGCAACAGGAGACAGATATTGAAACGATATTGGAGGCAGAAGATGGCGAAACCGCAATTCTCCTGGCCAGCCAAAAGCCATTTGATTTGGTGCTTCTGGATATTGGATTACCCGGAATTGGTGGGCTTGAAACCTGTCGACAGTTTAAGATCAGCTATCCTGAATTACCTATCTTAATTTTGACCTCCCGTGACGATCCTGAGTTGGTCACCCGCTTTATTCGAGCTGGAGCTCAAGGCTACTGCCTCAAAGGTATTGCCGCAGAAAAGTTAATCTTAGCCGTGCGATCGGTCGTCTCTGGAGCCTCCTGGTGGGATGCGATCGCCACCCAAAAGATCCGTCAAACGGTAACAGCCTCAGCAAATTCATTACCCAACTCATCCACTCAAGTAGCAGCTTCATCACAAAACCCACTGACGCAACGGGAACGGGAGGTTCTCGCATTGATTGCCAAGGCTAAAAGCAATCTAGAAATCGCCCAGATTCTCTACATTTCTGCTGGTACCGTGCGAGTCCATGTGCATTCAATTTTGCACAAACTATCTGTAGGCGATCGGACTCAAGCCGTTAGGCTGGCTCAGCAATTGGATTGGCTTGCTCGAAGCGAATACTAAGCATCATTGCATCTAGAAAGTTTACCTTATTCGCTATCAGTAGAATCATCGGTAGCTTCGGCATTGCGCGCCTGGAGCCAGGCAGGAGGAGTCCGATCGCTACTCCAGCCCCACCAGCTCGTCCCACAATCGCACTGGTAGAACTCTTGCCATTTGCGGCGGTACAGTCCTTCTACATAGACCGGCGAGCGACGATTGATCCAAACCGCCTTGGCTTCTTGGCTGGTGCGACCGCAGCTGGGGCAGCAAAAACTGGTGGCATGAAGGGCCGCCTGAACCCAGGTAGGTGGGGCGGCGCTGAAAGGGCTATTATCCATCGGAAATATCTCGATCCGTCTCGCTTTGGCGCTATCGTAACCCATTCGCCCAGTAGATGCGTGCCAATGCATCAAGACATGACGCGCTTCCCGTCAGTTGGGTTGAGACCACGAAACCCAACAGGTTCAGGATCTTAGCTTGGGCTTAAGTGTGTTGGTCTGAGTCGAAATTATCATTTTGAGCCCAGTTTCGGGTCCGTATTTGCTCTTGGGTTTGCTCTTGGGTTTGAGTCACTAACTTGCTGATGCCTTCCACCTCAATCAAACTCGGCATCCCATGACCCGTGTTCACCGTCGGAACAAAGACCATCGTAGATTTGCCTTCCATGCACATTTCGTAGAGCATGTTCATCGATCGCAACTGAAGCGATGTCGCCGATTTTGCATATTTTTCAGCGGCTTTGATCATCGAATCTGCGGCCAATTCTTCAGCCTCAGCAAGCTTGAGTCGGGCTCGCTTCTCCCGCTCTGCAGCGGCCTCCCGCGAAATCGCATCTTCCAATTCTCGCGAGACAATCACGTCCTTAATTTCCACCGAAATAATCGTAACGCCCCACTGCATGACAAAATCCGAAATATGCTCTCGAATCAAATCTCCAACCCGGTCTCGCTCGGACAACAGCTGATCCAAATTGCTCTTGCCGACCATATCGCGAATCGAAGCCCGTGTTGCCATCTGAGTTGCGGCGTTATAGTCATCTACATTTAAAACCGCAAACTTGACGTTGCTGACCTTATAAAACACGATCGCATCCACCTCAACCGGAATGTTGTCTCGCGTCAGACCCTTTTGCAGGGGCACGGTGTAGGTGACAATCCGTACATCAACCGTACGTTTGGGGCTTTGCAACAGCGGCACATAAAAGTAGAGCCCTGGCCCCACGACCCGTGTGAACCGGCCCAGGGTAAACAAGACCTTGCGATCCCATTCGTTGCAAATGCCAAAGAAGCGCAGCATGAAGCTGCCGATGGCAAGAAGACCTATCATCCAAAATGAAAATTCCATCGGGCTCACCATCGACTTGTGTGCTTATCTACCTGTGCTTATCTACAATGATGCCCGCAGTCATCCAAAATGGGGCAGTTTGCGATTTGCATGCCGCCGCCAGTCAAGGCCTTGGCGCATAAACCGTGCAGCAATTTCCGGACGAGCCCCCCAGTGCAAATGAACGTAGGAGGCATGGAGAGTATTTCCGCCCCAGCCTTCGCCGCGTGTTTCTCTCTCGGGTAAATCGTTTCCCCACAGACAGTATAGCGCCTCAGTCGGCTCCGGTTGGAGGTTGGAGTGATGAAACTCATGGCCGCAAATGATCTCCCCCGCCCGCAGCAGCGGCGTGTCTCGCTGGACGATCGCCCGCCGATACCCCAAGGTCAATCCTGCCATGTGCGCAACAGTTGGCAACACACCCACCATCGGCCAGCGCCGCCCCTCAAAATCCTGTAGAGCCTCGCACAGATACATCAGCCCGCCGCATTCGGCGTAGGTGGGTAGGCCAGCAGCGATCGCCTCCTTCACTGCAACTCGCGCCGACTTATTTTCAAACAGTTGCTGAGCAAACATTTCCGGAAATCCTCCGCTGAGGTACAAACCAGTAATTCTTTCTGGCAGTGTCTGGGTGATCGGACTCCAGAAGATCAGCTCTGCGCCATAAGCCTCGAGTTGCTCTAGGTTCTCGGCATATTGAAAATTGAAAGCGCGATCGCGAGCCACCGCAATACGCCCCCGCCCCTCGGGAGGCGGCACCATTGGTCCGGCGGTTGGTTTTCGCCAGGGCTGGGGAGAAGAGAGTGGCGCGATCGCCTGGTTTTTCGCCTCTTCTTCTACAATTGCCCCAGACCGTAGCAACGGCAAGACTCGTTGCCAGTCAAAACTGCTGGCACCAATTTCGCCCAGCCGTTGAGCGATCGCCTCCAACTCCGGTAACTCATCTGTGGGAACGAGGCCCAGGTGACGATCGGGTAGTGTGATCTCGGTGTGACGGCGGAGGGTGCCGAGGATGGGGATGGAGATCTGGGTGAGGGCGGTCTTGAGGGCCGCGAGGTGGCGATCGCTCCCCACTCGATTGAGGATGACGCCCACCAGTTTGATTTTCGGGTTTAGGCTTTTGTAGCCCTGGGCGATCGCCGCGACTGAACCCGAGAGGCGACTACAGTCAATCACCAGGGCAATCGGAATTTGCAGCAGGGCGGCAATGTGGGCGGTGCTGGCAATCTGTCCAGCGGGCAGGTCAGGGAACGCCTCCTCCTGGGGCCAAACGGCTCCGTCAAACAGCCCCATGACGCCTTCGATCAAACAGTAATCTGCGGGATGTTCGGCAAAGCAACGGCGAACAGCATTAGCACTGGTGAGGATGGGATCCAAGTTGTAGCAAGGTCGCCCAGTAATGTAGCGGTGGAACATCGGGTCGATGTAGTCGGGGCCAACTTTGAAAGATTGAACGGTACCGTGCTCGGAGCGTGGATGGGTGCTGGAACGGCAGAGGCTGCGATCGCTGATTCTGACCTGACTCAGGGCAGCCAGGAGCATGAGGGTGATGGTGGTTTTGCCGCAGCCACTGCGCTCGCCTGCGATAACTAATGCCATAGCTTCAAAGTCTCATGCTGTCAGCTTTTTCACAGCAGGATTATAAAACACAAAATTCATAAAACAACACTCCGGACAGTTTTAAGAAGCTATGGTGCCGTACTGGAGGAGGTTTTGCCAGTTAGGATGGGATTTAATCAAACTCGGGTCAAGGCCGAAATTAGAAATAAAGCGTTCAAGGAGGTGTTCGTTGTGGGCTCTGCGTTTGAGCGATGCGAGAGAAAAGGGAATCGGTTGGTCTTGCAAATGAGCGGGTCTCAAAGCCGCCTTGGCGAGATTGAGTGCGGTGAGGCTGGCATTGACCTGGGCATCAAGCGCTTCTGGGTTGCGAGCCTGTGAATCGTTCATGCCGGTGAACTGCCGGGCATCACGAAAGATAAATTCAATTTGGAAGCGGGCGCTGTAGAAGCGATGGATATCCCCCGCACTCAGTTCCAGGTCAGTGGAGAATAGGAGGATGTAGCTACGCTTGTCGGCTCTGGTTTTGAGCAGATAGACGAGATGGATGTTGCACTTGAAGGCCACCGACCAGACGACGGCGCTATAGAGCTTCGTGCCATCTGCTAAGGTCTCGCGGAGCTTGAAGCGGCGAAAGTCGGGTTTGCTCCAGTCCACCTTCCCGTCATATTTCTTCGTTCGACCGGGGCCGCTGGACTGGGGACCGTGGTAGAGATAGTTGACGTTGGCATCTTGGCGCAGCTTGCCCACCGCATGGAGGTCTAAGACTCTGAGCGATACCTGTCCAAGTGTTAATTATTGCTGAGATAAAAGTCTGGCCGTAGAAACGTGTGGCTTTTTGGGATCGCGCACCAGCGGGGGCTTGTTTTTCTTCTTGCTTTTGCGAGGTTGCTTACAAAACAGCTTGAGATTAACTCGTTTGGCTAAATCCTGAA
>JAAUOP010000175.1 GCA_012034805.1 Synechococcales cyanobacterium CRU_2_2
GGATTGGCTTGCTTGGCTTGGGTGAGGGATTTGCACTGGTGAACAAAACCAGGATAGGGAGAATCCGCTGCCATGATGTACTCTCCCCGCATCGAGCAGGCGTTGACGGAACACTTCCGTGAAGCAATCCAGTCTTTGCGCTCTCTCAGGGCATAATTCCAAACCCTTCGGCAGACATCCAAGCTGTTTTCTAGCGCTTCAACTTGCTCAGGTGTGGGCTTTAGTTTGTACTCATAGGTCAGGGTTAGCATGGCTCCATTTTATCAGCTCAGATTCGCTAGAATACCGACTATATCTAGCCTTTATCCTTCACCCTGCTGCTCCCGATCGGTCGCGCTCCGCTTCACCACCAACCAAGCTTTCAGCTATGGTTGGAGCACTGCGAAGATTCTTGGTAGCCCGGTCTAGTGGTGATGGTTGCTGCCATGGTCGTGAGGATGGCCGTGGTCGTGACCGGAGTGATCGCCATGGCTGTGGTGGGCACCGTGGCTGTGGTGATCACCGTGGCTGTGGTGATCGCCGTGGCCTTGGTGATGATGGGCCTCTTGGGAAATGCGCGATCGCACCTCAGCTCGCAAACCGGGCTGCACCATCAAATCTGTCTCTTCCAACAACTCCTTTACCAGCGGGTCGGCCCAGTCCGCCGCCATGGCGAGGAAATCCGGGTTGTCATTGACGCACTCCAGACGCAAGTAGGTCACGTCAGGCCGAGACTTGCGCCAGTCTTCAATGATGTGATCGACATCCAGCAGGGTTTCGTGGTTCTCAGTGGCAAAGCCAATCGGCATGTAGACCAACGCCGTTGCACCCAAGTCCATCAAATTTCCCGACGCCGTTTTGACATCCGGTTGCGTCCAGTCGATCAGTGGCGTGTCATGGTTGAGCCAGCCCACCGTAATCAGCGGGTAGCGATACATCAACTGCTTGCGCACCAGCTCATAGAGCGCCTGACTTTCATCAATCCCCGACGTAAACCCTTTGGCCTTATGGGGACAACCGTGGTTCATCAGGATGATCCCCGTTTGGGAGGGCAAATGCGCCACCGCTAGCTTTGAGTCAACGGCGTCGATGACTTGTTGCGCCAGCAATTTGACGTAGGCAGTGCGATCGAAGAAGGAAGGAATGTAGCGCATCCCCTTCACCCAATGCTCCGCTTCCGTCGAGAGCTTGGCGATGCCATCGTTGACTTGCTCCACGGCAATGCCACTGGTGAAGATCGAATCGACAACGAGGAGCGGATAAATCAAGAGTTTGCTGTAACCTTCAGCCTTGATTTGGGCCAGCACCTGGTCAGGCAAGTGGGGGGCACAGAAGTTGAAGGCTTTGAAAACCTTAACGCGATCGCCCCATTTCTGCCGCAGGTTGGCTTCGATCCCGGCGCGCTGGGCCTCAAAAATCTGATTGTGGGGCGAGACAAAGTTGCCATGCTGATGACTCCACTCATGGAGATCGAACAGGGCCAGCAACTTGGCGAGGGGCGGATAGATCCAAGTGGGCACTGGCGCAAACTTGGCCGTGAGTAGATTCAGCGCTTGCTCATTGTAATTCGCAAAATCTTCGTAGCTTTCCACTTCGCCGTAGCCCATGAGCAGCACCGCAACGCGATCGCCCTGGGCGCTTCTCGTGGGATCGCCCGAGGGAGAGGGTAGACTCTGGCTAGCCTGAGCCTGGACGCTCTGAGTTGAAACTGAGGAGCGGGCAATGACCATACGATTCTCTTGAAGCTGTGAACGAGTTGAATGCCTCCTAGTGTGACACGGATCCCCCTGGGGGGGACAGCATGGCGAACAACTGTAAGAAAAGTCTGGGAAAAAGTCTGGAAGAAAAGTCTGAATCGGATTCATATTCCTTTGTGCTATTCCTTTGCGATCGCTGGCTATCAGGGCTTGGGCTTGCCCTTAGGCCGAGCTTTGCCCTGGGCGGTACCGGGGGGGGTGCGGCCTTCGCCAAAATATTTCTCGCTGCGATACCGAAGCCACACTCGGAGCGGCTGCGGGATTTTGTTTTTTTGTTCTGGCGTGAGCTGGTTGTACAACTTGAGGGCGCGCTCGCGCTCGCCCCGGCAAGCACGGTTGTTATGGGCTTTCCAGTAGGCCATCGCAACGCGGATGCGACGGTTCGTTTCTTTGATCAGCGCTTCTCCTTCTAGGGGCTGGTCATGGTGATTCTGAGGCATGTTTATCGGGGCATGGGCTCAGCGCTTGCAGACTCTATCGGCTTGACTCTCTAGCGGCTTGACTCTCTAGCGGCTTGACTCTCTAGCGACTTGACTCTCTGGTCAGGTGGAGGGCTTAAGATTGACCACACGTCTCACTTAAAATTGGAACCCAGCCCATGGCCGCCTTAAATCCGCGCAGTCTGAGCCAAACGATTGTTTTTCCATTTGTAGCTTATCTGCTGCTCTTTGTGGGTATGGGGTTTGTGGCAGGTTCGATTGTTCACTTCGGTGAGGTTGCTCAGATTCGCCGGTTTGCCGCCATTGGGGCGGTCGGGATGGTGATGTTTGTGGTGGGATCCTATTGGCAAGAAATCCATGTCAATCCCCAAACGTTGCCCAAGCAAGAACTGCTGCGCTACGTACTTTACTCACTGCTCTTGGCTGTGGGCATTGGCATGATGAGCGGAGGAACGCAGCATTTTCTCGATTTCCCACGCTATGCCAGCTTTTTGCTGCCCGGTGGACTGTTGATCGCGATTATCGGCTACGTGTTGCGCAATGCCGTCACGCTCTCTCGCAGGGCTTGGGCGCTCTTGCTGAGCGGCACCTTGGCGATCGCTCTACCCCTCTTTCTGGGACTGAACCACTATGCCCAAGGCTTGCCCGCCGCTTCTGGACATGGCCATGGAATGATGCATGAAAGTTCAAATGCCCGAGCAACTCAACCCACTGGTGCGCCCTTGGGTGGCTCCCACGGGCATGGAACCGCGATCGCGACCGACCTCGACTTTCTGGAAGAGATGATTCCCCACCACCAAGAAGCTGTAGATACCTCGGCCTATCTGCTGACGCGAACTTCGGATCAGGGACTGCAAACGTTTCTACGGGGCGTGATTGACGTACAAGCTCAAGAGGTGAACCAAATGAAACAGTGGTACCAGCAATGGTTCAGCAAACCCTACGCGCCCAGTGGCACCTATGAGACGATGATCGGAAGCCTGCCCCAGACAGAAGGAGCAGCATTGGAGCGCGCCTACCTCCAGGGCATGGTGGCACATCACCAGGGCGCGATCGCCATGGCCCAACAGATCAAAACACGATCGCAGCGTCCGGAGCTCAAACAAATGGCCGCTGCGATCGTGATGACTCAAACCAAGGAGGTGGGGCAGTTAGAACACTGGTTGGGCGAGCGAGCAACTGGAAGCTCATCCCATCAGCACTGAAGCTCAGCACTGAAGCTGGCGGAGTTGGGCGCGCAGGCCTACAGGCTGGTCAAAAAGCCAATCACACCATGGCCCGTGAAGGCCTCTAGGGCGATCGCCGCAATCAGTCCAAGCATGGCCAAACGCCCATTCAACCTCTCCGAACTGGCATTGAAACCAAACTGGGACTCGCTTCCCTCAACGTAGCTGATCTTGGGTTCAACCGCGAAGGTGTTGAGCAAGCCTTGGTCGTCAACTTGGGTGCCGCTTCTCATGGGGTTACCTGAATGGATTTACAAAGTGTTTCTTTTTGTTAACTTAGCGTAACAGAACTTAACAAAAATGTAAAACAATCAGTCCGCCCTAGGCGATGCCGCCCGTTTGGGGCAAGTGGAGATTGGCGCGATCGCGCCCGCCTTCCTTGGCTCGATACAGCCCCAAATCCGCAAACTGCACCACCGAATTGATCGGCACCTCCATCGACGGAACCAAGCAAGTCACCCCCAAACTCAGCGTCACATGGTCCGCGACCTTGGAGGCTTTGTGGGGCAGCTGAGCCGATTTAACGTTTTGGCGAATGGTCTCCGCCAAGGCAAACGCCGCTTCGGCGCTGGTATTGGGCAAGAGCACGACAAACTCCTCGCCGCCATAGCGAGCTGCCAAATCCTTACTGCGCTTGACTGCCGAACGGATAGACTTGGCCACATGGCGTAGACATTCATCCCCTTGGAGATGGCCGTAGGCGTCGTTGTAGAGCTTGAAATGATCGACATCGCAAAGGATAAGTGAAACCGGTTGTTGCGATCGCAACCCTTTGACCCACGCCTGCTGCAAGGCCTCGTCAAAGGTACGTCGGTTGGCCAGCTGAGTCATGCCGTCACGCTCTGCTAGGGTGCGAAGCTGAATCATGCAACTCGTGGCCATGAGGATCGAGGCGCTCCAGAGGGACAACATCATCGGCACCAGCGGGAGCCATAGCCCCCAAAGACTGAGGCTGGCGTAGCTGGCGATCGCCACTCCTCCGCTCATGCCCAGAACCCGCAGCAGACGTTGCCACTCCGGGGTCGCAGAGCCCTGGAGGGCGATGCCGCTGTAGGCCAGCAGCAGAATTAGGCCCATCTCTAGCGTTTCAGACAGTGACCCAGTGAGCGGACGATCGTCGAGGACGTGGCTGATGATTTGGCTCGTGAGTTCTGCATGCAACTCAATGCCGAAGGTAATCTGAGTATTGCGATCCTTGGCGTTGCTGTGGCCACTGTAGAAGACATCGGCGCTGCTGAGGGCGGTGCTACCGATGAGGACAACGCGATCGCGCATCAAGTCCGGCGGTAGGTTCCCTGTCAAAACATCCTGCAACGACACCAGTGCAGGGTTTACCGTTGCGCGCGGGTTGAGCAAAATTTGATAGCCCCCGTCATGGACTTGGGCATAGCCACCGGTGGAAGGGAGCATCGGTGGAAACTCCGCACCACCAATTTGCAGCGGGTCTGCGTTGGGATCGGGTACCAGGCCTTCCTGGGCGAGGTAGTCGAGAGCGAGGCGAAACCCCAGGCTTTCGAGCACGCGAGGGCCTTGGGCTGCGGGAAAGAGAAAGGCGCGGCGCACACGGCCATCGGCATCAACGATGACATCGCTCGCAGCCACTTGGTGTGCAGCGGTGAGCAGTTCATTCCCAGGCAGTGGGGCCTGGGTGTCATCGTTTTGATCGATGATGACTTTTTCGATGCCGATGAGATTGGGGGTCGATCGGAATAATTCGCGCAGCGCCTGGCTGCCGGGTTCGATGGGTAAGTTGCGATAGAAATCGAGGCCAATGACGCGGGGTTGTTGGTGCTTAATCTGGGTAATGAGGGCGGCGAGAACGGCATCAGTGAGTGCTGGCGAGCGCAACCAGTTCAGATCCGCTTCGCTGACGCCAATCACCACGACCCGCTGATCCTTCGCTTCTCCTGGACGTCGCTCCATCATGGCGTCCAGGGTGCGAAGTTCCAATAACTGCAAGAGCCCTGCTCCGCGTAGCCCCAGCACGCTGCACGCTGCGATCAAGCCGAGGGCGATCGCAGCGGGGTAGCACTTGAAGCGGGTGATAAACTCGAATTTCATGGAGTAATTGCGAGAGGGATTGCATCCGGTGATGACACCCGGTGATGTTCATGGGGCGATCGCGCGATCGTCCCATGAACATCAACCCACCCAGCAAGAAGAAAAATCCGGCTAGGGCTGCAGTTGGGCAGGTGCACTGTCGGGCAGCGCTTGCTCTAACAGTGCCGACAGTGCCGCAGCAGGGCTTTGACTGTCATGACGAGAGACCTTTTCCTGTGCTTGCAGCAACTGACCTAACGCGTCATACCAGATGCCATTTTCGGCAAATACTGCCGCCCGACCCACGGCAGATTTCTGGCTGAGCTGCTGTGTGAAGGATTCCCCGGATGTCTTGCGAATGAAGCTGCGGGCATAGATTTCAGACTTTTGACCATCTGGGCAGTTAACAACAACGGTCCAGCGATAGGTCTGTCCGTCGGCGAGGCTAACGGAATTGGGCAGCTTCACGCTCTGAATGCCCGTGGCCGTGGCGCTGAGGCTTTGGGTATGAAGGGGGGTGGGCTGATTGATGTCTGACAGAATGAAGCGTAGGGTCGTGGGCTGTTGCGTGGCAATTTGCCAAGACAGCGTGGGCTGTGGGTCTGTGGTGACAAGGCTTTCACGGCCTGGGGGGACGAGCAGGGTGAGGCGGGTGCTGGTGGCGGCTGGGTCACAGGCTGCGGATTCTTGGCCACGTCTGCCCCCAGAGAGGGTGCCCTTGGCGTTGCCGCGCTCTTGCTTTGGTGTCCAACGCACGCGGGGTTGGGCTGGGGACGGATCTGGGGCTTGATTTTGAACTTGATTTTGGGTTTGGGCGGCGGCGGGCTGGCCAAGGAGTGAGTCGGCGGTCAGGGGCTGGCGGGTGAGGCTGCTGTCTGCGATCGCCATGCCACCTACGACCGCAATCAGGCTGAACGAGGCTTGCGCAACGCGTGCGATCGACCGTCTGAATGTGTGTTGGGGTTGGGGTTCGTGTTGGGGTTGCGGATTCAATTGCTGATTCATATTCCAAAGCCACTTAAAATGCTGCTGAGTTGAATGTTGTTGAGTTGCAACCCTAAGCTCAAGAAACCCAACGGCTGGGCGATCGCGTTTTTACCCTTGGGCGACACAGCCAGACGAACGCGGTTCATCCCTACGTTTGGTCGGCAAGTACCCGACCGTAGACTGATTTTCTAGACTGATTTTCTGGGCTAATTTCATTGTAAATATTTGCCTTAAGAAGACTTGCGTAAATTTGCGATCGTGCTATCTCTGCTAAGAATATGCTTGATTCGCGCCAGTGCTTCCCTACCGGACAAAAATGCTTCCAGAACATGCAATCGCACTGTCCTACCACCAAGGATTGCCGACTAGGGTAAATCCAGACCAATAGAAGGGATGGCGAAAATCGGCAGACTCGGGAAGGTTCCATTCGGCAGGCAGTTTGATCTGCCCCCGCGCCGTCAAAAGGCTTTGATTGGCAATTTGGGTGTCGCCCTGGAGGAGGGAAAGTTGCGATCGCCGCAAAGCATCAAACCGCAGTGGCGTCTGACTCCAATGGCCATAAAACTCGGCCATCAAGGCCAGCGTTCCCACATCCGAAACATTCCAGAGGCTGCCGATCGAGCTTTCCACCCCCGTTGCTGCTGCTAGCCCCGCAAACCCCAGCTCGGCCTCGGGGCTACTGATCGCCGTAGCGCAGGCGCTGAGAATGAGCAATTCCAAATCCTCCCAACCCATCTCGCGAATTTGGTCGAAGGTCAGCTGCGAATCCCAAAATTGGAGATAGGAACTGGGCAAGTCTCCAGCATTAAACTCCGCATGGGTGGCGAGGTGAAGCATTGCCGCCTGGCTTTGGGCACGCACTGTTGCCAAATTGGTCTGGGTGAAGGCTTCGTTGAGGAGCACTTGAGTGGATTTTTGGGAATCTGCGATCGCCGCTAACTCCAGCGACACGGCTGGCAAGTTTTCCTGTTGCATGAACTGATCTGCACCAGCTGCAACGGTTTGGGGCGGCGGCGGCGGGTCACCAAAACTGGTTTGCAGCAAATTAACGCTTGGAATAATCGATAGGCCGTAGCGTTCGACAATAAAGCGATCATCGTTCATCATCGCGGCCAAGGGCACGGTGCGCAAACCCGGATCGACAACATACATAACATTGTCGAGCTGTAACCGCTGGACATCCGGCTCAACTGGGGCAAACAGCCATTGGTACATCTGCTGGGCCAAGGGGCGATAACTAATGTCGTCCTCTGGATCGGAGACCGCCATGCGGAACAGCTTCGCCTGTTGCAACACCTCCTGACGCGTAACTTCGAGCTGCTGCTGCACCGGTGGCCCCGCCGAGGGCACCAGTACTAGGAGCAACTGGTCACTATCGCCTATGGCAGCGTTTTGCAGACGACGATTCAGGGCCAGCCGTGCCGATTGTGCACTGCCAAAATCTGCTGCGTTCAGGCCTTTTGCTTGATCACGAGGCACAAATAGGGCATAAATTACCGCCGATCGCGCTTGATGGAAGGTGTCCGCTTGGCGCAGCAGCGCACGCGTTTGGGCCAGGCTCGATCCTTCAGAGTTCTCGAATCCCCAATATCTGCTGTACTCGGCGGAGAGCGCTTGATCAATCTTTTCGATCGAGTTGCCATCCACCCAGCTCAGGGGCGATTCGCGCTCTGGCGAATCCTCGGGCGGGCTAAATGACTGGGGCGATCGCGGGAGGCGCGATCGATGCGGCGGCCAAGCGTTAGAATTCGCCGCAGCGGGTGCTCGAAGCTGGCCCTCAGAATGGCATCGCGCCCGGCCTGCTTGGCACGATAGAGCGCCGCGTCGGCGTTCTGGAAGAGCGCCTCGGCCTGCTCCCGCTTGGTCCCCTTCTTGACGTTGGTCCCTTGAAGTCGCTTGACATAGTGCTGGTCGAAGGCCGCGGGCATCGGTTTGATCGACTTCAAAAACTCGGCGATCGGCTCCACGTGCTCGTGCTTGTCGAGCACCCCACAATGGAGACAGGACCGATAGCAGTCGTCA
>JAAUOP010000040.1 GCA_012034805.1 Synechococcales cyanobacterium CRU_2_2
GAAAGCCCAAGACTCCAAAAGCCCTCAGCCCCCAAAGCCCTAGCCCCAAAGCCCTAACCCCAAACACCCCAGACCCTAACCCGCCGAGTGGTACAAACTCGTCAACAACGGCAAGAGGCTAACCAGTAAGCCTGCGGCCATCCACCCTGGGTGGAAGAAAACTGGATTGAGGAATCGTATCGACTGGGGAGTCTTCGGGGGGGGGGGGATCAGAGGCGATCGCCTGACCCAAGGCGACCTGAAACCCAGACTGAGGACTGAGCAAAGCCCGGATACGAGCTTCTAGACGCGTCTCGGTATCAACCTCGGTGAAGGCAGCACCGGACCAAAGGGGGACAGCCGCCGCTTGCGTCATTTTGAGCAGCGCCTCGGCAATCACCAGGGGATCGGCAAACTGGGCCGCCCAGCGATCGGCTCTGATTTCGCGCAGCAGCAGCAGTTCCTGCCAGAGCGCTTCAGTTTGGGGCAGCCAGCGGGTGCATTGCCGCAGCCAGCCCAGCCAAAAAAACCAGAATGTATCTCGAAATTGTAAATGGGCCTGCTCGTGGAGCAGCACAGCCCGCAGCTCTTCTGGGCTAAGCTGCTGGGTCAGGGCTAAACTCACCACAAGGTCGGGTTGCCAAAAACCGACACGGGCAGCAAAGGGCACCATCGATTGGATTTGGCGGCTGGCGGTGCCCTGAACGGGCTGAAGCGGTAGCTGACGAATTTGCGCTACTGTGCGCCAGGTTTGCCCAGCCTGCAGCAGCAGCAGACCCAGGGCGATCGCCCCAAAGCCCACCACACTGTGACAACCTAGCCAGCCCACCGATTGGCCCAGCATCAAGCCATGATGACCCATCTTGAGAACCGCGATCGCGTCATCCCCAAAAATAGCGGCGGCATCCAAAATAAACTCAGTGCCCACTGCCACCGCCGAGCCCAAGTTTGGCCTTCGGGACTAGGCCGCAGGCGAGTCAGGCCCCAGCGCAGCAGCAGGGCGACGCCCAGTCCAACGAGCAACAGTCGGCTATGCATTAGCGTTCCTCCGGTTGAGAACGAGCTTGGCGGGCGGCTTTGAGCTGCTGGGCGATCGCCTCAAATTTTTCGGCACTGGCGCTGTCGAGCTCGTTGGCAAAGGCGGCGACAATTTCAGGGCTCCCCACCTGAAGCAGTTTTTGCAATTGGTCGTGGGTTTGCAACACTTGGGCCTCGTGGCGGGAGAGGCGCGATCGCCAGACAAAGGCCCGAGATTGTTTGGTGCGCTCTAGCCAGCCCTTTTGCGACAGCCGCTTGAGGACGGTGCTGACGGAGGCGTAGGTCAGTTCGCGATCGGGATCGGCCAGGATGCGATCGTGGATTTCCTTCGCGGTCGCTCCGTCTAGGCTCCAAATAATTTCCAGGACTTCGGCTTCCAGAAAACCGAGGGAGAGCTTTTGGGGTTGGCGAGGGAGAAATGGCATCAGATCGGGGGTAATCAACAAAAAAAGCAGAGCGAAGGCCATTGGCCGTTTGCCCAAGCCAAGCGGTCTAACCGAAGCAAAGCGCTTAGAAGCGAAGCCGATAGAATCAAGAGTAGGGGATTTCGCCCGGTCGCCGCCAGCCTTAGGATCAGGATAATCCAGGATTAACCGTTCCAAAGGTCAAATCAACCCCATTCGACACAAAACCTTACCCCATGGCCCCAAAAGCATCCGAAAAAAGCAAGACTTGGTGGGGAAAGCAATTTTTGGCAGCCCTGGAAAGCTTCACCGACCCAAGCCGCCTCGCCAGGGGGCGCGCCTATTCCAGTAACTTTCGGCTAAAGCAGTTTCAGATCAACGCCGATGGCCAGGTCTTTGCTCAGGTGCGGGGCAATAAAAACGCTTACTTTGGCGTGACGAAAGAACCCACCTACATAACGACAATTTTCTTTGAGCCCATTCGCCGCCCCTTCTGGAACGCCGTGATTGCGCTGATCGCCACCCAGGCCGGGGTGATTTCTAAGCTGATGCTGAACGAAATTCCCGACAACATCGAAGCGAGTTTCCAACCCCTTGGCCTCAACCTCCTGCCCAAGGGCCGCCAGGACTGCTCTGCCCAGTGCAGTTGTCCTGACTACAGCAATCCCTGTAAACACATCGCTGGGGTCTACTTTCGGTTGGCCCAGGAGATCGATCGCGACCCCTTTTTGTTGTTTGAGCTGCGGGGGTTATCCCGGCAGGCCCTCAAAGAAGAACTCGCCAAGTCACCCCTGGGCTTGGCCTTATCCGGGGAGATGGATTTGTTCCATGAGGTCGCAGAGCCGGTAACGTCGTTTTTTACGTGGCCTGGGACATGCCCGATCGCCCCAGACGTAACCCTGGAAGACTTTTGGCTAGGGCAAAGGTCGGGCGGGGTGGCCAGCGAGAAGCGCGAAGCTCCGCAACTGGGTGAAGCCAGTTCCAACGCCCCTCGCGTTGGCGTGCCAGCCATTTTAATCAAAAAGCAGGGAGACTTTCCCCCCTTTTGGCACCGGGAGAATTCGTTTATTGAGGCCATGGAGGAGTTTTACCAGCGCATTCGAGATAAAAACAAGGACGTTCTAGAATAAACGCTCGAGAATAAACGCTCGATCAACGGCTTCAACTCCGGGTCCACAGGGTCACATCTCCGGGTTTGTCGATCAGGTTAATCCCCTGGGTTTTGAGCTCGTCGCGGATGCGATCGGATGCGGCATAGTCTTTGGCTTGCTTGGCGCAGGTTCGCTGCTGGATCAGCGCCTCGATCGCAGCATCACTCAGGCCGCTTGCTGGAGCGGTTTCGGGCTCGGCCTTGAGCCCCAGGATATCCGCAAGCACCCCGAGGGTGTGCCATTGGCGCTGGAGAACCTGAGCATCAGCGTCGAGCTTGCCTTCGTGGGTGAGGATATTGCCGACGCGGCGGAGCTCCTTGGCGAGTTCGTAGAGGATCGCGATCGCCCCCGAAGTATTCAGATCGTCATCCATCGCGGCAATGAAGCGATCGACTGCGTCAAGTTCCAAAGCATCGCGATCCTCCCGTCCCCGATCTCGCTCACCACTCCAGCCCAGTTGCGAGCCAAACTGATCGGCAAACCTCAAGCCTTCTTGAAGCGTGACCCAGCCGTTGACGGTGGCGGCGATCGCCTCATCCGTAAAATCAATCGGTTTTCGGTATTGCCCTTGCAACAGAAACAACCGCAGCACCATGGGCTCAACCCCACCTTCGTCCAAAAGCTGCCGAATTGTCGTGAAGTTGCCCAAGGATTTGGACATCTTTTCGCCACCGACATTCACCATGCCGTTGTGCAGCCAATAGTGAGCCAAGCTCTTGCCCGTCGCCGATTCGGACTGGGCAATTTCGTTCTCATGATGGGGAAACTGGAGATCGGCTCCGCCCATGTGAATATCGATGGTATCGCCAAATTCGTCGCGAACCATCGCCGAGCATTCGATGTGCCAGCCCGGACGGCCATTGCCCCAGTTGGATTCCCAAAAGGGTTCGTTGGGTTTAGCGGCTTTCCAAAGCGCAAAGTCGAAGGGATCTCGCTTTTTCGCCGCTTCTGGAGGAGAGCCATCAGAGGTTGCAGGTACATCTACTCTGCCACTGCGACCGGCTTCCATATCATCAAGGGTACGGCCCGAAAGTTTGCCATAACCGTCAAATTTGCGGACACTGAAGTAGACGTCGCCGCCAGAGGCGTAGGCCATCTGCTTCTGTTCCAGTTCGTGGATCAACTGCTTGATCCCGTCAAGGGTGTGGGTAGCGCGGGGATAGGAATCGGCCTCTTTGATATTGAGGCGACCCATATCCTCGAGGTAAGCAGCGATATAAGTTTCGGAGATCACCTCCATGGTGGTGCCTTCTTGGAGGGCACGATTTAGAATTTTGTCGTCGATGTCGGTGAAATTTTGCACATAACGCACGCGGTAGCCTCGCCATTGCAGGTAGCGACGCAGGGTGTCCCAAACAATATTGCAGCGGGCGTGGCCGAGGTGGCTGTAGTCGTAGACGGTGACGCCGCAGCAATACATACTGATCTGGCCTTCGATGAGGGGAACGAAGGTTTCTTTTTCCGGGTCAGGGTGTTGTAGAGCTGGAGCGCCATGGGGGTTGCTCGGATAATTGAACTCTCCAATTGTAGGGGAGTTTAATTCTAGGAAGCTTTTCCCTGGCACAAAAAGGCCAGACAGACTTCGATCGCGAAAATATTGAGCTCGGCTTCACGCGCGACGACGTTTTATTCTGATGGTCTGTTCTAAGGCGCGATCGCCGCATTCCCTTGCAAACTCTCGTCCCAGTTGCTCGACCACCAACCGACTCAACAAAGTCTCGTAGCGATCGAGTGCTTGCTCCAGCCCGTAATGGGCTTCGGCAAAGGCACGGTTGCGCTGCCCCATACGTTGGGCCTGGTCTGAATGGTGGTAGAGATGGACGATCGCCTGAGCTAGGGCCGGGGCTTGTTCTGGCTCGACAATGAGTCCCCCTTGGCTTTGACGCAGGGCGTCTGCCGCTGCACTCTCGGTGTGAACAGAGGCGACAATCGGCAGGGCGCTCGCCATCAGCAATTGGGTCTTGGAGGGCATATTAAAATCCGTCACATGGCGTCGTTGAATCACCAATCCTACATCTGCTGCCGATAGTAGAGCAGGCAACTGATCACGAGGTTGCAAGGCCAAGAAATGGATATTGCTACCTGGGATCTGGTGGCTGTGGCACCAGTTTTCTAACCGACCAATGGCTTTGATTTCTCCGGCGATCACTAGGGCAATGGAACGCAGGGGTTCAAGGAGTTGAGCCGCCCGCAAAAGGGTCTCGAGGCCTTGGCTATGGGCGATATTTCCAGAGTAGAGTAGGATGAATTTGCCTTGGAGCTGGTGCGATCGCCGAAACGCCTGACCCAAGACTGCACTCGGGCGAAAAAACGACAAATCAATCCAGTTTGAAATACAACAAATCTTGCTCAAGTCAGCTCCTTTACGCTCTAGGTTGTGATGGAACTGGGGTGAAATCACACTGATGGCAGTTGCCTGTTCATAGGCGAAGGCTTCGAGCTGTTGCAACAACCGGGTCAAGAGTTTGTTGTTGAGTAAGCCTAGCCGAATCGCAGCATCGGGCAAGATATCTTGCAGGTTCAACACAATCGGGCAGCTGTAGAGGTGACTCAGCAGCACCGCAGGCAACACCACCGGCAAGGGCGGGGAGGTCATTAAAATCACGTCAGGGCGAGGCCCCCGCAGGGCCTGGGTCAAGCTGGTACAAACAAAGCTGAGGTCGAGGAGGATGCGATCGCCCAGTCTCGGCTCTGGCCGAGTCCATAGGTAGCAGCGCTGAATCTGTACCCCTCGACGCTGTTCTGTGACGTAGAGCTTGCCTCGGTAGCCGGAGTAGATCTGACGCTGGGGATAGTTAGGCATCCCCGTCACCACCCGCACTTGATGTCCTCGACTCGCCAGCCCCTCCGCCAGCTCCGTCATCAACGGCGCAATCCCAATGGGCTCGGGGTGGTAGTTGTAGGAATAAATTAGGACTCTCATGGGCGCAGGCGTTGCAGGGGTGGATGATGGACCGTGAAAGCAAGCCGGGTTACCGTATCCTTGCTGCCTGCCACTTGCTTCATATGTTACACCGTCACATTTTACGAGAGTGATCAAAGTTTTGTGTAAGCGGTCTAGAATCCCATTACTTCAGGAGACGACCGACTGATGGCCCGAACAAAGAAAGCACTGAACCGAGTGGATATGCTCCTCGACGAACTGCTAGCCAACCGCCAAGGCCCGGCAGATATTTTGGGAGCATCCGGTCTGCTCAAGCATCTCAGCAAGCGACTTGTGGAACGTATGCTAGCGGGGGAGCTAACCCACCGCCTGAAGCAATCCAAAGAGCATGAGCCAAGCCGTTGACCCAACAGTCGAAATGGTTACTCAACCAAGAACGTACAGTCGAAGTAAGGTGAGATGGAGCTATCGATACCGCGAGACCGTTTGAGCGAATTTGAGCCGGAACTGGTGCAAAACCACTGCTGACCTCAAGCCCATTTACCTGGGCTTGCATCCCCCGCGATGCATCCGGCGAGGTCGCCAACCCATTTTCGATCGCCCCCGACTGGGTGATTGACATCCTCTCTCCCGGCCAAAGCCAGACCAAAGTCGTTCGCAACATCCTCCACTGCCTCACCCACGGCACCCAAATGGGTTGGCTCATCGACCCTGAAGAAAAGCCCGTCCCCAATTTTGCCAGCGCCCTCCAGCTCACCGTCGGCCAAATCTTTAGTTGGCTAGAAGACTAATGCAACCCCTCTTCCTAAGGCCTTAGAGATCTGCCTCAAGGTTTCAGCCAGCCCAGCCCCGTTTGCGGCGAAAAGTTCAGCAATCTTTGATAATGGGGGAGCATTCACTTCAAAGGCTGCGATGACTTTTTTTCCTGCTTCGTCTCGTTTAGATGCTATTCTCGATCGCGCCATCCACGGCCAGGACTTAAGCGTGGATGAAGGTATTTTATTGCTAGGCCAACAATCTGGAGAGGCGATCGCCCAAGTCCGTCAGGCCGCCGACACCCTGCGTCAGCAGCTCGTCGGAGAAACCGTCACCTACGTCGTCAATCGCAACATCAACTTTACGAATATTTGCGAGCAGCACTGTAGCTTCTGCGCTTTTCGTCGCGATGCGGAAGACGAGGGGGCTTATTGGTTAGACTGGGGCCAAATTCACGAGAAAACAGCAGCGGCGGTTCAGCTCGGAGCCACAGAAATTTGTATGCAGGGAGGGCTCAATCCCGAGGCCAAAATCGCTGGAAAAGCCCTGCCCTACTACGTCAAACTGATTCAGACGATTCGGCAAGACTTCCCTCACATTCATCTCCATGGATTCTCGCCCCAGGAGATTGAGTTTATTGCTCGCCAGGATGATCTCAGCTTTATAGATGTAATTACAACTTTGCAGGTGGCGGGACTGGGCTCCATGCCCGGAACTGCTGCGGAGGTGCTCGACAATAACGTGCGCCGGGTGCTCTGTCCTGAGAAAATTAGCGCGCCAGTCTGGCTTGAGATTGTTGAAACAGCACATCGTTTGGGAATGCCAACAACAAGCACGATGATGGCGGGCCACATTGAAACGCCTCGGCAGCAGATTGAGCATTTGGAGCAATTACGATCGCTCCAACAAACGGCTGTTACCCAAGGCTATCCCGCTCGCATCACCGAATTTATCATACTCTCCTTTGTGGGCGAACATGCTCCCAAGTCTTTGCGTCGGCGGGTGGGCCGTGATCAACCTGTGCTAGCGGATGCGCTGTTGCTGACGGCAGTTGCCCGTTTGTTTCTGGGGCGTTGGATTCCCAACCACCAGCCGAGTTGGGTGAAGCTAGGTCTTGAGGGTGCAACTGAAGCCCTGCGCTGGGGTTGCAATGACATCGGTGGAACGTTGATGGAAGAGCATATTACCAGCATGGCTGGGGCCAAGGGCGGTACTTGCCAGACGGTGGCAGATTTGCGAGGCGCGATCGCCGCCCTGGGTCGCCCAGCAGCCCAACGCGATACCCTGTACAATCTTTTGTAATTTCAGACAACCCTCCGTAACCTCCTGTGAGCCTGACCCTATGAGCATGGACAGCGACCACTCAATCTTGGCTGACTTGGAACGAGCCTCGTCCTTGGATGACGTGACGCGCGTTTATCAGTACTGGCTGAATTGGGGAAATGATGATGAAGTTGGATGGGAGATTAAATCAAAAATTGCCAAACTGAAAGCGGAGGAAATGAAACCTGAGCTAGAGCGCCAGCAGCAGCAAGAAGCCGCTGAATGGCAAAGCATTTGTCAGAAGATTGCTGCGCGTCGAGCACAGTTTACGCCGTCTCAATTTCAACCGGGTCATGCAGTAAGATGCCTAATGACGGACTGTCAATTTACGGGAAAAGTTGGAATCGTGGAAGCTGCTATCAACAACCTTTGTGTGACCGTTCGATTTGAGCAGGGGTGTCTTAATACCAGCGACCAAAAGCTGGAACGGGTCAGACCGGAGTAGGTGCGAGGCCCTTTCCCCTCGTTTGATCGGTAACTTGGCCTTACGCCAAGCGGACATGTCGCCCACCAGACGGGCTATCTTTTTGAACCCAGCCTTGACCAAAATCTGCTCGGCTCGGCGAACACGGACGCCTCGTTCGCAGTAGACGACAATGTCTGAAGCCTTGAAAGCTGCGAGTTCGCCTAGGCGTTTTTCTAGCGATCGCACATCTATGTTAATTGCAGTCGGAATGTGGCCATCGGCGTATTCTTGGGGCGATCGCACGTCTAAAAGTAAAGGAGTCGGTTGTGTTCTCAACTTCTGGGCTAGCGTTTGAACGGAGATGATGGAGATCGGCTCTGATGGACGTTTCTCTGCTCTGGCCATGGGGCCAGCACAGGCGACCAATTGAATCGACAGAAAAGCCAATAGTAGGAAGAGGAACGGTTGCTGCGATCGCCTCAAAGTAAGCATCAAAACACGCCTCAAAACTGGCTTCAAAACTAACTGGCTTCAAAACTAACTGGCTTCAAAACTGGCTTCAAAGCAGATGATACCCGATTCCGACCAAGCGCAACCTGAGCCAAAGCTTAGATTTGGCTGAAATGGGCGCGACCCCCTGTGATGTGGGAGCTTGATCGAAGCTGAGCTGGATTCGTTTTCGGCAGTAGTAGGGCATTTGTACTTCGAAGATGATAAACTTTGATGGTGATCAGCGTTTAACAACGACAATCCTTGACTGCGATCGCCACCCATCGGCCTGACCCATGCCCACCCGCTCCACCGACATCCTGACACTCCTCGCGAACAAACAAGCAGATTTTGCTGGATTTGATCAAGCAACCTTGGGCCTCTTGCAAAAATATCGCAAGGCGTTGAAGCAGTTTGGCGAACTGGATTTTCTCGATTCAAGTGCTGAGCCTGCCGCAATTGATGCACTCCCATTGTCCGAGGCTGTCCCTGTTTTGCTGGAGCCGGTGAAATTGGCCGACCCAGGGCGAGTTGCGTTTGCTCAGACTTGGCGAAATCGCGAAGAAAGCTATGATTGGGTGCGTCAGCATCTGACCGGAGTCGCCACATTTGCGGTGGATGGATCGCAAATTTACCCTAGCAAGGACATTTCGATTCCTGTGGCCCTGATACAGGTGGGTTGGTTTGAGAATTTGCACCGACCCCAGGGAACCTACGACAAGGATATTCAGCTCGATTTGATGACCCCAGCAGACTTGAAAGATTTGCGCGGGGATGTGGCCGATCGCCGGGTGAATATGCGCCGCTTTCAGATGGAAACTGAGCGATTGGTCGAATATATCGAAGACCATTCCGGCGATGAGGAATGTTTGGTATTTCTAGATGGTTCCTTGGTCGCGACGTTTGCCGAAGCTTTTGATCAAGAAACCCAGCTCTTTTATGTGGACTGCCTGCGACGATTGCTTCAGGCCAGCGAAGATTGCCGCGTGCCCCTGGTGGGCTATATCGACACGTCCTACGCCCACGATTTGACCGGGCTTTTGCAACGGGGTTTTGATCTGCCCCAGGTGACCTCGCTGCACGATGCCCAGGTCTGTCATGCGGGGATGCAATGGGGCGATCGTACCCCCTTACTCCGTTGCCAGCGCGATGTGCTCAATAAGTTTTATGGTGCATTCAAGCATCGCATTACTTACACCTATCTCAAAACCAACGACGGTTATCCTGCGCGCCTGGAATTGCCCTTGTGGATCCACGAAGCGGGGCGGCTAGAGCAGGTTCTCAACTGGGTGCGCGGTGAGGTGGTGATTGGGGGGGGCTATCCCTATGCGATCGAAACGGCGGATCAGGTGGCGGTGCTGACGATGGAAGATCGCAATGCGTTTTACCGCTTGCTGCAAGACTGGTCTGAACGGGAAGGGTTGAAGTTGCGGCTTTCGCGCAAAATGATCAGCAAAGTACGGCGACGCTAGAGAGGCGACCGAGGAACGGTGTAAGACATGACACTGTTATGCGAAGGACGGAGAAAATGAAGCTGCATGGGCATGATTGAGGCGCAACTGCTCGTTATGGTGATGAACAAAGTTCCAGATTGCAGCAATGTGGTTCTCCAGTCACATGGCTTTGATGCCTGGGGCTCCGGTGTCTCCAGAAAACCTGAGCCTGAAGCCCAGATCTGGGAGACACCCGATGTTTAAGCTCGATTCAAACGCAGTTCAAGCCTGAGCCAAGCCTAACGGCCCACACCCACATAGTGGAAACCCGCTTGTTCCATCCGCTCGCGGTGCAGGAAGTTGCGACCGTCGATCATCAAAGGATTGCTCATCAGACCAGCCATCTTGGTGTAGTCAAGGCCGAGGAACTGCTGCCACTCAGTGACCAACACCAACGCATCGCAGCTGTCGGCCAAGCGCTCGGGGTCGGTTTCGACGATCACACCAGAAAGGCCATGGCGCAGACCAGACTGGGAGACAATTGGGTCAAAGGCTTTGACCTTGGCACCCAGACGGTTGAGGTGCTCGATCATGATCAAAGCCGGGGCATCGCGCATATCATCGGTGTCCGCTTTGAACGTCAGACCCAACAGGCCGATGGTCTTGCCCTTGAGGATTTTGAGTTCGTGCTGGAGCTTTTCTAAAGCCACGAGGCGCTGACGGCTGTTGACATCAATGGCGGCTTTGAGCAGTTCAGCTTCGTAGCCATAGTCTTCGGCGGTGTGCACCAGAGCCGAGACATCTTTCGGGAAGCAAGAGCCACCCCAGCCAATGCCCGCGTTCAGGAACTTATTGCCGATGCGGGAATCGAGGCCAATCCCCTTGGCCACCTGGGTGACATCTGCGCCGACGCGATCGCAAATATTCGCAACTTCATTGATAAAGCTAATCTTCGTCGCCAAGAACGCATTGGCCGCGTACTTGATCATTTCTGCGGAGTTCAGATCGGTGACAACCACCGGCACTTCGGGAGCATCTGAATTTTCGGCGAATTTGCGTTGGACAATCGGCTCGTAGAGCTCTTCCATCATCGCGATCGCGCGGGAGCCGTTGCTACCGAGAACAATGCGATCGGGGTTAAACGTGTCATACACCGCCGAGCCTTCCCGCAAAACTCAGGATTGCTGACCACATCAAAGGACAGCTTGAGTTCCGTCGCTGCTCCGCCACCGCCGCCTGCGGGTACCAGTTCCTTTTGGCGCTCCTTGGCACCGTCAAGCACAATCATTCGCACCCAGTCACCGGAACCGATCGGCACCGTCGATTTGTTGACAATCACCTTATAGCTGCTGCCATCGAGGTGCGAGCCAATTCCCTTGGCCACCGCTTCCACATAGCGGGTATCGCTTTCACCCGTCGGCAAGGCGGGTGTTCCCACTGCAATGAACAGAATATCGCCATGGGCCACACCAGCCCCCAAGTCGGAAGAAAACTGAAGCGTACCCGCTGCCATGGAAGACTTCATCAGCTCGGACAGACCGGGTTCAAAAATCGGAGACTGACCCGACTGCATTAGCTTGATCTTATCTTCATTGTTATCGATACAAATAACTTCGTGGCCGGCGTGGGAAAGACAAACTCCCGTCACCAGGCCAACATAACCGGTTCCAATGACACAAACACGCATGGATTGCAATCCTCAATTTAGGTAGATAGAAACGAGATCGCCGTGGTCTTTAGGCCATGGCGGCGGGTTCCGGCTGGCGATCGCTGGAGGGCTCGATGAGGCGATCGCGAAAATCCGCAATCATCCGATCCAAGCCCGTCTGAACCGGCACCTTCGGCTCCCACCCCAGCAAGGTTGTGGCCTTCGTAATATCTGGTTTACGCCGCTTCGGGTCATCTAACGGCATGGGCCGATACTGAATTTCAGCCTCAGGGTTAATTTTTCCCTGAATCATCTGAGCCAGTTCCAAGATGGTGTACTCTCCAGGATTCCCAAGATTGATGGGTCCCATCTGATCACCATTCATTAGGCGCATCAAACCATCGACCAAATCCGCCACATAGCAAAAACTGCGCGTCTGGGAACCATCGCCATACACCGTCAAGGCTTCGCCCCGCAGCGCCTGGGCAACAAAATTGCTCACCACCCGACCGTCGTTTTCGAGCATGCGGGGGCCGTAGGTATTGAAAATCCGGGCGACGCGAATATCGACGTTATTTTGCCGGTGATAGTCAAAACAAAGCGTTTCGGCCACGCGCTTGCCTTCGTCATAGCAAGAGCGAATGCCAATCGGATTGACATTGCCGCGATATTCCTCGGACTGGGGATGCACTTCGGGGTCGCCGTAGACCTCGGAGGTGGACGCCAGCAAGATGCGAGCCTTGACGCGTTTGGCGAGGCCCAGCATGTTCAGCGTCCCCATGACGTTGGTTTTGATCGTCTTAACGGGGTTGTACTGATAGTGAACGGGCGACGCGGGGCAGGCCAGGTGATAGATCTGGTCAACCTCTAGCCGGATGGGCTCGGTGATGTCATGGCGGATCAGCTCGAAGTAGGGATGACCCATCCACTTAAGGATGTTGCGCTTGTGGCCCGTATAGAAATTGTCGAGACAGATGACGTCCTGTCCCTCTTCCATCAAACGGTCAATCAGGTGAGAACCGATGAAACCGGCACCGCCCGTAACTAGGATTCGCATAGTAATTTGAATTCGCGATGGGAATAGCAGCAAAGAAGGCTGAAGGGGCGAAGATCTGGGGGTGAAATTTGCACAAAAACAAAATCCCACGCCTAGATTGCCCCTAGATTGCCCATAGATGGTCTAGGTGTTGCCGTTGAACGACCGATTTGAGAAAGAGACCGTAAAAATTGGCCGCACGGACGACCGATGACCCTGGCATGAGTTTAAAACTTAGCAGCACCCTTGTATGAATCCTTCGTTGAAGGAATATCTGGTCAGGAACTTAGGGCTCAAAATTTATTCATTTCGTCGATGTTGGCCATGCGGCCATGCGGATGAACGCTTGATTCCCGAGCAGAGCCTGGTAAAAATTTCCGCAACTCCGTGTGTCCACGGTGTGGTTATGGGAAATACCTTAGCGTTTGGGACAATGTTGGTTATGGTTTCTCGGTCTGCTGGCGCGCAAAACTCGGTGCCCGAGCCTGATTCGTCGGCTTTCGATCCATTGGCGGCGCTTGAGCAGCCAGCCGATCGAGGCTTGGGTCGGTTAGGGCGAGGAATGGCGCTGGCCTATGCCCTCTGTTTTGGCGCGACGCTTTGGGTGGCTTACCATGGCCATCTGCCCACTTGGTTCCAACGTATCCCGAATTATGACAAACCGGCTCATCTGATTTTGTATGCGATCGCCACCTACCTCGGCCATCGCTGCCTCAACCATCGCCATGTCCGCCTCAGCCGTTGGCTGAATGGGCGCGGTTCCCGCTATCAGCTGCCGCTGTTCCCGCTGCTGTTTACGCTGTTTACCATCGTCGAAGAACTCAGCCAGGGGGCTTCGCCCCATCGAACCTTGGACGCGCTGGATCTCGTTTGTAGTCTGGCGGGTGTGGGTCTGGGTTATGGATTGGCGCAGCGATCGCCGCAAAAACCCACCCGCAAGGGACAATAGGCATTGATTGGATCAGTTTTGACAAACGCGAATGTCCGATTTAGCCCTCGTCTCACCGCCCTTGCCCACCAGTCCTTGTCTTACGGGCGAAGCTTTAAAGTTGGGAATCATGGCTTCGGGCAGTGGCAGTAACTTTGAAGCGGTGGCGGCGGCGATCGCCGCTGGCCAGCTCAATGCCCAGATCCAGGTGCTGATCTACAACAACCCTCAGGCCAAAGCCGCCGAGCGCGCCCAAAACCACGGTGTCCCGGCAGTTCTGCTCAACCACCGCGACTTCGACAGCCGCGAAGCCCTCGATGCCCAGGTGGCCGAAACCCTCCAGGCCTACGGTGTTGAGTGGGTGATCATGGCGGGCTGGATGCGCATTGTCACCCCAACTTTGATCGATGCTTTTCCGGGCCGGATGATTAATATCCACCCGAGTTTGCTGCCCAGCTTTAAAGGCATTCGGGCGATCGAGCAAGCCCTGGCCAGCCAAGTCAAACTCACCGGCTGCACGGTTCACATCGTCACCTTGGAAATGGACAGCGGGCCGATTTTAATGCAGGCGGCAGTGCCTATCCTAGAGGGCGATGATGCAGAACGCCTGCACCAGCGCATTCAAGTGCAAGAGCATCGGATTTTGCCAGCCGCGATCGCCCTGGCCGCCCAGCGCTATGGATAAAAACAGACCTGGGGCAACCCTAGGCTTTCATCCCAGCCCATCATGAGATTCAGACACTGAACCGCCTGCCCCGATTGGCCTTTGATTAGATTATCGATCGCTGACATCAAAATCACCCGCCCCGTGCGGGGATCGACCTCGATCCCAATAAAACAGCGATTGGTACCCAAGGCCCACTTGGTCTGGGGATAGGTGCCTCCCGGTAAGACTTCGACCCAGGGTGATTTTTGGTAGTAGGCCCGGAAATCGTCACGAGATCCTCCCGCACCAGCCCCGGATCTCGCAATGTGGCATAGACCGTGGTCAAAATTCCCCGCACCATGGGCACGAGGTGAGGTGTGAACTGCACCGTGGTCTCGTGGCCGAGTAAATCGCTGCACACTTGCTCAATTTCGGGAGTATGGCGATGGCGAGCAACGCCGTAGGCCGTGACAGAGTTGCCCGCCTCCGACATCAAAAAATGAGGTTTGAGCTCGCGCCCACTGCCCGAGGAACCGGTTTTGGCATCGATAATCAGCGTATCTGGATTAATCAGTCCTTGACGCAGGAGGGGGGCGATCGCCAACAAACTCGCCGTCGCATAGCAAGCAGGTGTACCAATCAACTGAGCTTTGGCAATGCGGGCGCGATAGACCTCGGGCAAGCCGTAGACTGCTTGGGCCGCGATCGCCCGATCAGACCGCTCGACGTTATACCAAGACTGATAAATACCCAGGTCAAAAAATCGGTAGTCCGCCGACAAATCCAGCACCTTGCAGCCTGCCTCTAGCAGCTTGGGTGCTAGGGCAAGCGCCACCCCGTGGGGCAGGGCCAAAAAAACTACCTGGCAGCGGGCGGCGATCGCCTCAACGTCAATTTCTTCAATCGTCAGCTGCTCCGCCGAGCGACCAAAGTGGGGATAGGCCTCGCGCACGGGTTTCTCGGCCAGGGTCGTATCGCCCACATAGACGACGTTGGTTTTAGGATGCTGAAGCAGCAACTGCACAAGCTGAATTCCGCCGTATTCTGAAGCCCCAACAATACCGACTGGAATCTGCTCGTCTGTCATGACACCGTCCACTGCTGCCCCGTTGGGAATAACTCGCCAAACGCTCAAAGCGTGCTTCATTCTGACAGGTTTTCTTGAATTTGTTGTAACTCTGTAGGTTAGCGCTGAAATTGAGGCCGATTGAGTCGGTATCGGGATTGAGCTTGGACGGGTGAATTTTAGGCTTGTTGATAGGCTGATGAGTTTGAAGCCAGTGGATTTTGAGCCAGACGGCTTGGCGAGAGTCCCCAAACCGGTAATCTGGTATCTGGGCACCCGACCCTCTGACCCGACCCTTTCAACGCACCCTTTCAACGCACCCTTTCAACGCACACTCTCAACACACCCTTTCAAAACGCCATGATTGCCAGCCCCTCTCGCACCGTTCGCATCGCCTCTCGCAAAAGCCAGCTGGCGTTGGTTCAGACTCACTGGGTTCAGGGTGAATTGCAGCGAGCCTTCCCCGATCGCCAGTTTGAGGTCTGTACCATGAGCACCCAGGGCGACAAAATTTTGGATGTACCTTTGGCAAAAATCGGCGACAAGGGCCTGTTTACCAAGGAGCTCGAAGTCAAAATGCTCAACCATGAGGCGGATTTTGCGGTGCACTCCCTCAAGGATTTACCGACGAACCTGCCTGAAGGTTTGATTTTGGGCTGCGTCACGGAGCGGGAGGATCCCGCTGATGCCCTGGTGGTTCACGAGAAATTTCGCGATCAACAGCTCGAGACGCTGCCCGCAGGCGCGGTGGTGGGAACTTCTTCGCTGCGGCGCTTGGCCCAGCTCCGCCATCACTATCCGCACCTGAGCTTCAAGGATGTGCGGGGCAATCTCAATACCCGGCTGGCGAAGCTGGATGCGGGGGAATACGATGCGTTGATTTTGGCCTATGCGGGGCTGCATCGGTTGGGAATGGGCGATCGCATCCACCAAACCATTCCCTCGGAAATCTCGCTCCACGCCGTGGGCCAGGGAGCCCTGGGTATTGAGTGCCGTGAGGGCGATGCGGGAATTTTAGAGGTGCTCAAGGTTCTGGAGCATACGCCGACGGCCCAGCGCTGCCGGGCTGAGCGGGCATTTTTGCGGGAGCTAGAGGGTGGCTGTCAGGTGCCGATTGGGGTGAATACGGTGATTGCGGGCGATCGCCTAGTTCTGACGGGCATGGTGGCGAAGTTAGACGGCAGCGTCTTGCTCAAAGATGAGGTCAGTGGCTTGGCGCTGGAGGCGGAGGCGCTGGGGATTGAATTGGCGAACCAGCTCAAGAGTCAGGGGGCTCAGGCGATTTTGCAAGAAATCTTTGATACGGTGCGGCCTGAATCTCTCTCTTAAACAAACGCCTAAACCCGCGTCGTTTTTATTCCGCCAACTCTCCCCACGGGAAATTTTTTCACAAGAGCAGTCAGGCTAAACTGGAGACTGCTCCTTGTCGTCATGGACATCGACCGATGATCGCATCCTTCCAACGTCAATACATGAGCCCCGAAGCGTATTTAGCTTGGGAACCGCTCCAGGAAGATCGCTATGAATATATCGACGGCGAAGTCTTTGCCATGACCGGTGGAACTAAACCACACAACCGCATTGCCTTCAATTTAGCCTCCGTTCTGGATGGGCATTTGACGGGGCGCTGTGAAGTTTATATCTCAGATGTAAAAGTTCAGGTCACCGCCCGTGGCCCTTACCATTACCCCGATGTGGTGGTGAGTTGCGACCCGCGAGACCAAAATACCAATCAACTGATTTGTCATCCCTGTTTGATTGCCGAGGTGCTTTCGCCTTCGACCGAAGCGATCGATCGGGGCGAAAAATTTCGGCGCTATCGTCAGGCGGAGTCGCTGCGGGAGTATTTGTTGATTCAGGCAGATCAGAAGGGCCTGGACTGTTTTCGCAAAAATGAGGCGGGCCTTTGGGTGCTGCAAGGCTACGAGGCGGAGGATGAGCTGGTGATCGAAACCCTGGGTTGACGGTGCCTGTGGAAGCGCTGTATCGGCAGGTGCGTTTTGAGGCCGACGTCCCGTAGCGGCAACATGTTTCTCCCCATCTGCGTTCTCCCCATCTGTGTTCTCCCCATCTGTGTTGCCCCTGCCAAGCAGAGTCGAGGCTAAAGATTACGAGGCTAAAGACTACACTGGGAGTCATCCGCTTCACCTGTTGATGGTTCATGTTGATTCAATCCTTGAACGCCGAGCAAATGGGGGTGCTGCGCGATCGCCGCTCTCGTCTCGCCGCCCGAATCAATTTCCCCGTGCTGCTCTGGTCTGGGGCCACGCCCTCGCGCAACTTTCCGGCCAACAAATATCCCTTTCGAGCCAGCAGTCACTTTTTGTTTTTTGCTGGATTGCCGATTCCCCACGCGGTGATCCGGATCGATGGCGGCAAGCTGACGCTGTTTGTTGATGATCCGACGCCGAGCGCGGCCCTCTGGCATGGGCCAAGCCCCGATCGGGAGGCGATCGCCGCTGCTATGGGTGCCGATGCAGCCTTCCCCCTCGCCGAGTTGCCAAACCACGCCGCTGGCGCAGCCACGATCGCCGTCCAACATCCCGGCACCGTCCAGGCCCAAAGCTATCTGCTCGGGCGTTCCCTACCGCCCGCCCATCAAATTCAGGCGCTTGACCCGATCGATGGCAAGCTTGTGCAGGCCCTGGTGGCCTTGCGCTCTTGCCATGACGGGGACTCGATCGCCGAAATGCGTCGAGCCGCTGCGGTCTCCGTCGCCGCCCACAAGGCCGGGATGGCTGCCACCGCTACCGCTACAACCGAGGCCCAAATCCGAGCCGCCATGGAAGCCGTGCTGCTCTCACACAACATGACCCCGGCCTACAACAGCATCGTCACCGTCCACGGCGAAGTGCTGCACAATGAGGCCTCTCACCATCCGCTCGCGGCCCAAGACTTGGTCTTGGCGGATGTGGGAGCCGAGACGGGGCTGGGCTGGGCGGCGGATATTACGCGGACTTGGCCGGTGTCGGGACGGTTTTCGGCGGGGCAGCGATCGCTCTACAGCGTTGTCCTGGCCGCCCACGATGCCTGCATCGCCGCGATCCAGCCAGGGGTCGAATACCGTGAGATTCACCTGCTGGCCTGCCGAATTTTGGCCGAGGGTTTGGTCGATCTGGGGATTTTGCAGGGTAAACCCGAAGACCTCGTCGAGCAAGATGCCCATGCGCTATTTTTTCCCCACGGCGTCGGGCATTTATTGGGATTAGATGTCCACGACATGGAAGATCTGGGCGACGCGGCGGGCTATGCACCAGGTCGGGTGCGGAGCGATCGCTTTGGCCTAGGATATCTGCGTCTCGATCGCCCCCTTGAAACCGGCATGGTCGTCACCATCGAACCGGGATTTTACCAAGTCCCTGCCATTCTCGAGAACGTCGAATTTCGCGCCAAATATAACCATTGCGTCAACTGGGAACGACTGGCCAAATTTGGCGACGTGCGCGGCATCCGGATTGAAGACGATGTTCAGGTAACAGCAACGGGAGCTGAAGTGCTAACCGCTGCCTTGCCCACCCGCATTGATGCGATCGAGGCGAGTCTAGCTGGGGCCTAGCCAGCCCATCAAGCCAACTCATGCCAAGTAGACGCGACCACCTCGCTCAGCCAAGCCCGCTCCTGGGCATCGAGCAAGGTATCTTCTTCCAACAGCTCCGCCTTGAGATCTTCGAGGGAGCGCCCTTGGGATTGGGCCAAGCGAATCACACCGGCGATCGCGCTAGCGACAATTTCGGTGTCCACAGGCTGCTGACAAAGCGCCACAATTTCTTGGGAGGTTGCGGGAATGGGGTAGTCCATAGGGAGACAAATGCCACCTGATCAGGAGTTCAGTAGAGTTTGGACAGATGCTTGCGGCAGATGCTTTGGGCAGATGCTTTGGGCAGACGCTTTGGGCAGATGGCTGCTAGGTTAACGTAAGGTTAGCCTTTGTCAAGCGCGCAATTGCAGAAGAAGTCTAGCACCTCTCTTTCCGAGTCTCCTGTCTGGGTCTGCCCAACATCGGTCGATTCACTCCTTCGTAGGGGTCGGCATCCCCAACCCTCAGACGCTTTGGGCACAAACCGCAAATGTTGAGTCGCATGTTTCATCGCATATTGAGTCGCATATTGAGTCGTATGTTTCATCGCAAACCGCACAAAAGCCCCCCGAAGTTTCGGGGGGCTCTGTAGTGATCGGGAGGTCAATTAGGAAGTGTAGTCGGACAAACTGCAGTCTGTCCCGCCTCTCCTAAAGGTCCATCCACTGGGCGTAAATCTCTCCACCATAGGGCTGCAACCCCACTGCTGGATAGTCATCTGTGCTCGAAAAAAGCTCCAGGATGCCTTCCGAAACAAACTCGACCGCGCTTGATAGCCATTGCATGATGTTCATCGCGAAGCTCTCCAATCGTGTGTGAGCATTTGAGCGGAGCTGCCTGTGCTCCAACGAACCCCAACGACCCCAGTCTAGATCTTTCGGCCCAGGATCATCGGTAAAGGTTACAGGGCTCAATCGAATGATAGGAAACGTTATCGAATTGTGATTGGCGACGTTTGCGATCGCAACAAAAACCTAACCTTAAACTCACCGCTCCAACTCCGCCCGCTCCTTGGGAATCGCCCCAGAGAGCACCTCATGGCCGGTCGCCGTCACCAACACATCATCCTCAATCCGAATGCCAATGCCTCGCCACCGCTGAGGAATCTCAGGCTGACCCTCAGGGCTTTCGATCGTCGGGCTAATGTAAACCCCCGGTTCCACGGTCACCACTTGGCCCGCTTGGAACTGCCGCCATTCTGTTTCGTTGTGTTTGTAGGAGCCGACGTCATGGACATCTAGACCCAGCCAGTGGCCCGTGCGATGCATGTACAAATGCTTATATTTTTCTTCCTTGATGATCTCCTCCTGGTTGCCTGTCAGAAGACCTAGCTCTAACAAGCCATCCACCAAAATGCTCACGGCGGTGTCGTGGGGCCGATTAAAACCATGGCCGGGTTGAACCTGGGCGATCGCCGCTTTCTGCGCCTTTAACACCAGGTCATACAAAATCCCCTGCTCCTCGGTAAACTGGCCACTCACCGGGAACGTGCGGGTGATGTCAGAGTTGTAGTAGTCCACCGAGCAGCCTGCATCGATGAGCAACAGCTCGTTTTCGCCAATTTGGCAATTATTTTCGACATAGTGCAAAATGCAGGCATTTTCTCCTGAGGCCACAATGGAAGGGTAGGCCGGGCCGAGGGCACCCCGTTTGCGGAAGATGTATTCCATCTCCGCCTGAATTTGCCATTCGTAGTGGCCGACCTGTGCAAAGGTGCGGGCAAAGTTGTGGGCTTCGGCGGCGATCGCCACCGCCCGGCGCATCAGTGCGAGCTCAGCTTCGCTTTTGACTAGCCGCAGCCCATCGAGCACTTGGCTCGAATCTTCGAGGGCGATCGGGCCGACCCCATGTTTTTGCACGCCGCGCATGAGTTTGCGCCAATGCTGGATGACGGTTGTGTTGAAGGCTTCGTCATGACCCAAGTGGTAGTAGATGCGATCGGCCTTTTTGAGATATTCCGGTAGCTTTTCGTCGAGTTCGGTGATCGAAAACACCTCATCTGCGCCCCAGACTTGCTTTGCCAACTCCACTCCCGTACGCCGACCACTCCAGGTTTCGGCTTTGATATCCTTGGGGCGAACAAACATCACAAACGGGTGGGTTTCGTGGTGGGGCGCAAACACCGCGACGGCGTCTGGTTCATTGCAGCCGGTGAGGTAGTAAAAAGCACTGTCTTGGCGGAAGTGGTATTCCACGTCGTTGTGCATCACCGCTTGGGGCGCGCTGCGGAAAATGGCGGTGCTGGTGCCGAGTTTTTCCAGGAGTTGGCTGCGGCGTTGACGATATTCGGTGTGCATCTTGACGTTCAAAAATCTTCAGAAACATCATTATCTAGGCTGGGCGAGATTTTCTGAGGCGTCGCCGAATTTTTTGCCAGGTTTGCCGCAGCCAGAGCTGACGGATACGCAGGGGGGTGAGGTCGGGGATGTCGCTGGGGTGATGTTGCTGGTGATCAAAAAAGTGGTTGATGGCTTGCAAGATGGTCTGTAATCGGGGCAAAAGGGCCGCTACTCGGTAGGGAGTGAGATCGGGCGGGGGAGAAGGCGAGGCAGTTTCGATCGCGGCCAAAATCCGCTCAACGTCATAGGCCGTCGAATAAGCACTGATTTTATGGCAATTAAAACCAGGATCCAGAAAGTCCGCCAGACCGTGGTTGACGCTGGAAAAGACTTGGCAGCCGCAGGCGATCGCCTCCAAGGGCGGCAAGCCAAACCCTTCGGTGACGCCGTTCACGGCCCAATAATCGGCAGAATCGTACAGATAAACCTTGGCGCGATTGAACAGCCCCGCCAAGTCTGGCACAAAGCTATCAAGCACCTGCACCCGGAGCAGAGGGGATTGGGCAGACCGCAGCGCCGGAATGAGTTGTTGCATGACGTAATCGGAAGATTTGCGCGCCTGAACCAAAATGTCGATGTCGCGGGGGAGGTGGCGATCGCAAAATTCATCCGCGATCTCGTTGGGCAAATGGTAAAGCAAGCCATTATTGGCCTGCTGCCCCCAGTAGCCCAGGGTATTGCGGCTCACCGCTACAATCGGCACACGGGCCGGAATCCGAAACCCATAGCCAGCGCTGTGGGCATGATAAATCACACAATGTTGCCCGAGCTGCCGAATCAGCTTGGGCGTGTCAAAGCCCCAGCCCAGGACAAAAATGCAATTGCCGATCGTCTCAGATCGGAGTAAATCCGCCAAAAATCCATGCTCTGGCTCCCGCTGACGGTAAGTGGCGATTTCCGCTGGGCAGAGTTTTTGAGCCAAGGCCAGGGTCTTGAGTTCGGCAAACAGTCCACCGCAAAAAAACTCAGCCGTCGTCCCCGGAACCAAAAAGTACAACTTGCGCACGACGGCTTCCTCTACGGCTTCCTCTACAATGGCCTTCCCTAGGCGGCAACAAGTTGTTGGGCCAAGGCCTCGAACAACGCGAGGCCGTCTGTGCCACCGGTGAGCGGGTCGGAGGCACGCTCAGGGTGGGGCATCATGCCCAACACATTGCCCGCTGCGTTGCAAATCCCGGCGATGTCGTTGAGCGAACCATTGGGGTTGTCGCCGTAACGGAAAACGACCTGGTGATTGTCTTCCAGGCGGGCCAAGGTGTCGGCATCAGCGTAGTAGCGCCCTTCACCGTGGGCCACGGGGATCGTGATCGTCTGGCCCTGGCGATAACCTTGGGTGAAGGGTAAGTCAGTACGTCCGACAATCAGGGGCGATCGCTCACAAACAAAATGTAGATTCGCATTGCGCACCAACGCACCCGGCAACAGCCCCGCCTCCGTCAAAATCTGAAAGCCATTGCAGACACCGAGCACCGGTTTTCCCGCCTTGGCGTGATCGAGGGTGGCGCGTAGGGCAGGGGAAAAGCGGGCGATCGCCCCACAGCGCAGATAGTCCCCATAGCTAAACCCGCCCGGCACCACCACGACATCAATATCCGAAAGATCACTGTCTTCGTGCCAAACCATGCGTGTGGGCTGCTGAAGAATGCCCTGGGTGACCCAGAGAATGTCGCGATCGCAATTGGATCCCGGAAACACAATCACACCAAATTTCATGGCTAGATCGACTCCAATTCAAAGCGATAATTTTCGATCACGGGGTTGGCTAACAGCTGATCACAGACTTGATCTAACTGTTGTCGCGCCGCCGCTTCGTTCGCTGCCGAGATCTTCAGTTCGATATACTTACCCATGCGAACCCCACTTATTCCGGCATGACCGAGGTGTTTGAGGCCAGTCTCCACAGCGGCTCCAGCGGGGTCGAGCACAGAGGGACGCAGGGTTACGTGAATCCGTGCCTGGTAGGTCACGACGGCCTGATCGGGTGCAGCATGAGCGCTGACGGACTGAGCGGTTACGGAATTGGAATTCACGGAATTTAGGCGGATTGGAACGCTGGTCTTATTCTACCGCTAGGGTGGCCTCCATCTGTGCGATCGCCTGGGTCATCCAAGCCTTCTTAGGGCCGTGTCTGAAACTCGGTGGCCCGGTTTCGTCTCTGAAACCCTTAGGTGCGTAACCAACTCGAGTTGATTACGCATCCGTTATTCTTGGGTCAAGCGATTCAATCTGATGATCCGCAGCCTCAAGGTCCGCAATCTGGATGTGCAACCCTGTGGTTCGTTTGCGTGCGAGGGCGCTGCTGGCATAGGAAGTCCGGGTCGAGAGCCCCATTTGCTTGAGCAATCGATTGATGTGGCGATCGCTCACCATCACCTCCAGCTCGCGAGACAGATGCTGATTGAGCCAGCGAGCCGTCCAGCGACGAAAAGGATAGCCAAACTCGCGCGGATCGTGGCTGACCAATTCCTTCAGGCGTTGCATGTAGTGATCGCTCACCGTTCGAGGTCGGCCTACGGCGTTGGTTCTTCTTGGCCTAACCTGGGAGGCCTCCCCAGGCACCACTGAGTGCGGGGTTACAAACCTTTGGGGTGGAAAGGACTGAGCTGAAAATCGTTGGGATGAAAAACTCACCAGATGACTCCTTACGTTGACAATGGATCGGGTAGATCCCTTAGGTAATGAGAGAAACATTGGTAGAGCATTGACGGAACCATAGACTCAAAATCCCTCCGAGATCATGCCCTCTTGCACGACTGTGAAGGGAAGCAGGGATGGGTTTCTGCATTTAAGCACGCTCTTCTCCTGTGTTGGAGGCGATCGCTCCACTCTCTAAAGACCCAATACGCAGATATCTGTATGAATACCGAGAAGAAGATTTAAGCAAATTCCACATTCTGGGTTGGAGTATTGTGTTTGGATAATTGTCGTCAGGGCTGAGACCAGAGGCGATCAATAATCTAATTTCGCCCAGTTTCTATTCAGCTCAATACTGCGTGAAGTCTTCAATTTGACGCGATCTTTCGGCAAAATGGCATTATCAATCTTCGTACAATTGCCTACACCTTCATGCTAACTTCATACTCATGCTGACTTCATATTCATACCGGCTTCCTCCTTGGAACCCTTTCTCGGAAGAATGGCTTGCCCGGCTCCAAGGGGTTGTGTGCTATGGCTTTCGCTCCGAGTGGCTCTTGCCTAGATTGCGCACTTCCTGAATGGAACTCCCCACGCCCTGGATAATTCCTAGACCGATTAAACCAATGCCTTTCCCAATCACATGGGTCAATACATAAACCACACCACTGCCGACCCAGGACGTCAAAAATTGTAGCCGGGGGGCCACCGCATCGCGAACCTCTAACATCAGTGTCACCGACTGTTGGAGTGGAGTCAGACTCGTGAGCTCTTGGCGGCGGGTGGCGTAGAACGAGACCTTTTCAATACCGCGATCACCAAATCCTAGCAGCCAATAGCGACTCTCATAAATATCTTGGGCCTCGCGAAACACATGGGCGACGCGGTATTTCCAGGAAAGATTATTCCGGAATTTCTCGATTTCTCGGGTGGACAACAGCCGCTTATCGTAAAAACTCTGGCGAATCGCTTCCACTTCCGCCACATGATTGAGCAGCGGCTGCACCACTCCGTTGGCCACCGTAATCAGCAAATTTTCCGTCAGCCACACCAGGCGATCGATCGCTTCCGGCGACTCAGGTCGATAGGCTACCCCATCAATCAGCACGGGTTGACCAAACAACAGGACTCCCCATATGGTCGCCAACTCGGGAATGGAGCACAAAATTAAACGCTCGACATTCTGTTGCTCTCGCAATAGAATCGGCAACAGATCTACGCGTTGTCCATCCAGTATTAGACTCGAATAACGCCCTAGAAAATCGCCCAAGGAAGCCTGCCAGAGATCGAGCAACAGCTCCTGGCGTTTGTCCTGCAGGACATCTGCCTCCAAATCTGAAAGACGCACGTCCAGCAGTAATTCGCCAAAACAACGCAGCACCGTGCTGATCAGCTCCTGGCGTTTGGCGCTGTTGAGGATGTCAATTTCGAGGGGTTCGTCGGTCAGATTGAGCAGTGCGGGGGGAATGCGTTGAGCGATGCGATCGAAGAGCAGGGTTTGCAACGCTTGGGCATTCCCCATCATCGCATTCCCCGTCATCGCATTCCCCGTCATCGCATTCCCCGTCATCGGCTTCCCTGTCATGGGTTTCCCCGTTGTAGGGCTCGCGATCGGGGCATTGGCTTGCAATCTCTCCCGCTCCCCAGGCTCGAGCGCCGATCGCAGTGGCACCGAAGAGCTATTTTCCAGTTCCCAGATAGAGTCTGCCTCCCCCGTCGCCACCGAAGCCGCTCCCAGCCGACCCAGCAGCCACCGAGTCGTGTGTAACTCTCGCTGCCAACCAGCCAACCAAACTTGATCGATCCAAGGGGTCTGGGCTGACTGGCGCTGATGTTCTAGGGTGCGCAGTTGCGTTTCAATTTGCTGGATACCGGAATTGAGCGTGCGGCTCCAGGGATTCTGGCCAAAGCGGCGGCTGAGCACGCCCCGACCCATGGCTCGATGGCCCGAAGTTGGGGCGATCGCATCTGCTTGCGCCAACGTCCAGACCTGTTGTCCTCGCAACACTTGTTTTATTACCACCACTAGCTCCGGTACCGAGCGGCCTTTGGCCCAATAGCCACTCAAATTCATCCGCTGAGCCCAAAGCCCCAGCCGGGGGGGCTGGGTATATTCCAAGGCCAGCATCGGTAGTTCAGGCAGGGTTTGACGGAATTGCCGTAGCGATCGCTCCACCGCCGCTAAGCCTTCATCTTCCACCAAGCTGCCCAGGTTCACCAGCACCAGGTCGGGAAGTGCAAGGGGCGTTTGGCCAGGGCTGGGTGAACCTTGCTCGAGGGCGATCCTTTGGAGCTTGGCGAGGCCAATTGCCAAACTCGGTTGCACCTCCACAGTGCCCACCGGCGTTTGGGCCTGGAGCGCAGTCTGCAAACCCAGCCGAAAAATGGAATCGCTGTCGATGAGAACCAGATAAATCGGGCGATCGGCCATGAATCCCACGCTATGGGGAAAATTTTGCTCCCCATAGATTAGCATTTTGACCCGAGTCCGCGAGCCTAAGCCACCGAGAACTCAGGCCGCACCTGAGCAGGCTCCACCGAGCTGGGCCGATTCAAACTCACCACCAGCGGAGGACTCAACCGCAACGGCGTCCGCTGCGAAGCCGGATTTGCAGCCCTGGGGGCCAGCGGACTGGACGCCAACGGCCCTGGGGACGCGGCATCCTGGGCGGAGGCCTGACGCGCCTGAATCAAAGACGGCAGCTCGCGGATGCCCTGCCGACGCCAATAATCGTTTTCCAGGTGAGTCAAGGCTTGGGCATGCTTCAGGGCCTCAGCCCAGTTTTGAGCCTGAATTGCCGCTTGGGCCAGCCCATAGAGCTGCTCGCCTTGGCTTTGGACATTTTTCCAAAGCGTCGATCGCGCCTGGGCGTGATTCCACAGCTCAAACTGACGGGGAATTTCGGCCACCAGTCGTGCCGACGTCTCCCATTCCCCTGCGTCAAACTCCACCTGGGCTTGACTCCAAGCCACGACACTCCAGTCCTCTAGCAATTGCTGGGACACCAGATAAACCGGGCTATCTTGCGGCCAATCCTTTAGTTGACGAATGCCTGCCAATACCTGACGAGACTCACCGGTTCGCATCTTTTGCTGCAAACATTGCAACCGCGCCAAATCCGCCTTGGCCCAATGGGATGTTTGACAATTGGGAGACTCGGGCACCGCTGCCAGCCAATGAAACGCCGCTGCCCCTGTGGCCCAGGGAACCGCTAGCAAGCAGAAACCTAGCTTGGTCAAAGTCCAGTCCCGCTGCCGCAGAACCTCCCAGTCGGCACGCCAGTCCCGATAACTCGCCACGCTTTGCACTACGGCATCAATCCTTCGTGCGTGCGAGACCAAATACCACCTTACCGGCCAATCGATCATGATGCCCTCATTCTCCCAGCTCGCAGATGTGACTCACAGCTCTCACCCGCACCGCTCATCCCCTGAACTGGCCCTGAACTGGCCCTGAACTGGCCCTGAACCGGCCCAATTCAGAGCCTTGGACGAGTCCTTGGAATGGACTGTCAGGCATCGCAGGGTTGCTATGGAACGGGTGTTTGAGTCAATTGTTTTGAGTAAACTTCATCTCACCGTTAACTGAATCGGGATAATCCAGGAAATCCTTTACACCCGTTAATTTTGTCTTTTGTTCGTCACACGGGGTCTTCAGCAGCGTAAATTTCCACAAAGAGACAGGAATCAGTCTCGGAAGAGACGGGCCTTGGTAAAAATTTGACAATTAAGGCGGATCCGTGGATGTGCCAGTAGAAGTAAATACCAAGATGGGAACGGCCTACGGAGCCACCCCCTCAGCTGCCACGCTTGCCTCTTGGAGCTTCGGATTTAGAACATCATGGGCCTTAGCATTTGCCACTGGCTAGAAATTTATGCCTCTCCCCTGGGGTTGTACTCATCCACTCTTGTGACGACCCCTGTAACTTCAGGCGAGTCTCAGGCGAGCCAGGTTATCCCCACGGTCTTGACCTCGTCGGCGGCCAAGAATCCCTCAGAACAGGTTACGCTGCTACGCGGGATCGCGGCCCGAATCGCCCAGGAAATGACCCTAGGCAAGAGTAATATTTTTAGCATTGCTGTATTGGCAGAGGTGCTAGAACTGCCCTTTGCCCGGGCCTGGCAGATGCTGCCGTCCCTGGCGCTTGTGACGTCGCAACTGTTGCGGCAGCTCAGCCGTCGTCGCCCACTGCGGCGGAGTGAGGGGACTTGGCTGAGTTTTCAGATTGCCTATTTGCGAGCCCTGGACGAATTGCTGCACCAGGAGGCGAGTTTGCATCGCCCCTGGCTGGATGCGGCCAAGATTCCGCTCACCGGAGCCCAATCCCTTTCGCCGGAAGAGGCCCTAGAAAATGCCTCCCTCGGTTCACTGATCGAAACTCTGCGTCCCCAAAGCCTCAGCGATACCCAAGCGGAGCAGGCGCTGGTATCGGGATCTCAGTCTTTACTGGTGCAGCAAATTCGGCAGGTGATGGTGGCTTGGCTCACGTTTAATGGCGCGGAGGAGCGAGAAGCAGAGCTATTGATTCAGCGGCTGGAGCATGGCTTGGTTGGACATTTGCTGGCAACGATCGCCGAGAACGCCACCCCCCTTGCCCAACTGCAAAAGTTTGTCCGTCTGGGCAATTTGGGAACCTGGAGTAGCCCGGAAGACCCGGATCAAGACTACGAGATTCTCGAAGAGCGCTCCAGTTCTAAGCTGATGATCGAACCCCAACGGGAGTTATACCGGGCGAAGCTACTGCAACGCTTGAATGAACCGCTACTGGGTCAGGTGTTTGGTTTGCAGGATCTCTATGTGCCCCAGCGGGGAGAGGTGCGATCGCTTGCCCTCCAGTCGCTAGGCCAGTCCAGTGAGGCCGCGCCCTTGGAGGATGCACTACAGTGGGCCGTCGGGCAGTTGGCCAGACCCCAGCAGATTCCGATTATTGAAGCGGCGGCTGGTCAGGGCAAGACCTGTTTTTGCCAGCAGTTTGCGGTGCGCTTGGCCCAGGATCTTTACCCCGCTTGGATGCCGATTGTGATTCCGTTGCGGGGATTGCCCCTGGGAGCGACCTTGGAAGAAACCCTGGCTCCGGCGCTGCCGGGCGGTTTGTTTACAGAGCGAGAAAGTTGGCTGGCGGCGGAGAATCCGCCCTGTGTGTTAATTTTGGACGGTTTGGATGAGCTGCCACTGGGGCCAGACGGGGAGGGCCAAATCTCTCAGTTTTTGGCGCAGTTGCAGGCCTTTCAAAGCCGCTACCGAACTGACCCAGGTGGGCTAGAGCTAGAGCTTGGGGCGACCCGTGGGCCCAGGCACCGGATTTTGCTGACCAGTCAGCCCAGCACCTTCGATACTCTGCTGAAGGCGCACCCAGAAATGGATCTGGAGCAGGAGTATCGACGGCTGGCTCTCTTGCCCATGGATCAAAACGCGCTCAAGGTTTGGTTTCGTCAGTGGGCTCAGTTGCAGAATAAGGCGATCGCCCAGTCCTATTTCAATTTTCTCAAAAATGGTGGGGCCTTTCGTCCCCAGTCCACCGTGGCGATGGCAGAGCTAGCCCACTGGCCCTTTACGCTGCTGCTGATGGCGCTGCTCCACCGGGATGGCTTTTTGGATGAGCGTATTTTTGATCTCTCAGCGGATTCGCTCCAGTTTGAGATCTACGAACGCCTCAACACCTGGCTGTTGGGCGCAGCGACGGATGCTTACCCCCAGCCGGGGATGATGGCCGATCGCTCCCGTAGCGGCCCGGCCCATGCCTGCCGATCACCGGACGTGGTGGCCAATCTGCTGGCGGGGCGATCGCCCAAATTCGTCCGCCAGCAAATCCAATCCCTGGCCCTGCGGATCTTGCAAAGTGGACGGGGAGAACTGCGACTGACGCCGGGATCGGATGTGTTCTCATGGGGCGATATCCCCCTACCCGGTCTCTATTTTCAGGTGTGTCCGATGGCCTCGGTTCAGTCCGAGCAGGTTCAGCCCAACCCTGCTAGTGCAGCCCTGCGGCTGTCCTTTACCAGCTCGACCCTGGGCAGTTACCAGTGTGCGGAGGCGATCGCCGCCGCCTTGCAAACCATCACCCAGCGGGTTCAAACCCACTATGGTGAGGCCTTCAGCCTCGAAACCCCAGAAGCTTTAGCCCAGCATCTCTACCAGCTACTGGGCCACAGTCCGCTGTCGCCTCGCTTGGTCAGTTTTATCCTGGAGCGGCTCCGGCGAGAGCAGCAGCGGGAATCGCCGGGGGTCTCATTTCGGGTGCTGAGCGATCGCCTCCATGAGTTCTACCGCGACTACTGCCAAGGGCGCTGGCTGGATGAAGGCTTTCCCCAGAGGGCTTACAAAACCTTTCGATCGCTGGATAATCCCTTCAACACCTTGCAAGTCGATGCCGCCGTCGGCCTCAATGTCTTTACGCTGTTGTGTGCCCTCGCCCAGGAAACCGAGGTTCCATTCTGGCCCTGTGGCAATCCCAACAACACACTGGAATATAATCCCAACCGCCTCCTGCAGCTCATGGGACGCACCGCAATTTTGTCGCCCTTGGCCTTTTGGGTCTATGCCCGTCGTCAGCTGGGCCGTTTGCACCTGAATAAAGCCAGACTCAGCCAGCTCATGCTAGCCGGGGCAGATTTGCGTAGGATTCAATGCCGTGAAGCCTCGCTCATGGGGAGTAATTTGGAAGGCTGTGATCTGGGCGATGCCAATTTATCGGGAAGTAATTTGCAGCGGGTCAACCTGCGCCAGAGTCGTCTCATTCGCACCAATCTCCAAGGGGCAGACCTGCGTTATGCCGATTTGACCGGGGCACAGCTAGAGGGTGTGAACTTGTGTAACGCCTGTGTTGCCCATGCTCATCTGGATGTGGCGACCAGCGCGATCGCCCAACAATCCGGCGCATTTTTCTCGGTCACCGAATATCAGGTTTATCAGCAACTCGCCCGCACCGACGTAGACGAGGAATCCTACTCAGAAGAAGACGACACCTTTAGCGGTACCCAGCCGAACCCGTCGCAGTCTGGGGGGCAAAGGCAGTCTGGAGGACAAGGGCGCAGCAGCGCGCGAAATAGGCTGACCTCGACCTTGGGTGAAACGGGGCCAAGCGAGACCTCGGGCCTGACCTCGGGCCTGACCTCAAGGGCAACAGCCGGGGGAGTCACAACAGCTGAAATCACGACGATCGCCCCCCCGCGCTCCCCAGAGTTCAACGAAACCCAGTCCCTTGAGACCCAGGCTCTCGAGACCCAGGCCTCAGAAAGCCCTGGTTCTCATCATCCATCCCAAAGCACTGGGCTAACCTTCGACGCCATGGCTGCAGAAGATGAGACGATCGCCCTTTGAACCGCTGCCCTTTGAACCGCTGCCCTTTGAACCGCTGCCCTTTGAACCGCCGCCTAAATACGCTGACCCAATCCGCAAATCTGGAACCCATACATTGCGAAGTATTACGGTCATTAATTTTAGTAAACGTTTGATGAATTTAAAAGCTTGGCTCCCTATACTGGGGGCCTAAGGACTTGCGACTGCGATCGCATTGATCTCCTATTGATCCCTGCCGATCCTGATATTTTCCTCCAAATCTGAGCTGCCCTTTTCAAGGCGGAATTACCCAGAGAGGATTCTCAGAATCACCCGGAGTCCAAGCAACTCTATAAATACCCAGGAATCCACCATGACCTATACCCAGAGTCCTTCTATGAACCGTTCATTCCAGTTTCTTTGGCTAAAGAGTTTCCTCATGTGGGCTTTTGCTCTCACGGTCTGCATGGTGGTAATTGGTTTCCCGATTCTGATTTTGGTGGTGACGGTCAGTTCGCTGATGGCCGTAACGCTTCAATCTGTGTTGCCCATGAGCGCGGTTCTGGTCGTTACAGCGGCCATCGTCGGCATTCATTTGCTTGGAATCGCTCTAGGATCTGCAATCTTGACTTTCCAGGGCATTCATCCCCAAGATGTCAAGTGGTTGACCTGGTTGAATGGTAAAGCGGTGGCAACCAGTCAGTCTGTCTATGCTTCTTGCCCGCTGACCTGCGAGGTTAACGCGACTCTCTAGCGCTAAATTACCTCAGAAAAATTGCCTCAGGAAAATTGCCTCAGAAAAATTGCCGGAGGTCGTCTCTCTTTGATTGGGCCAGTGGGAAAATAATCGGGTGCAGTCAACCCAGGAGTTGCGTTTGACGCGACCCCTGGGTTTTTAGTTGTTGGGGCAAGAGAAGACGTTGTCGGGCAAAAATTCGCTCAATTGATGTAACAAACGATTAACGAAGCCGCTGTACCATAGGCAAAGCAACTAGCTCACATCCTCCTCCCCGCCTCTGTAATGTCTTCCTCGGCACCGTCTTCCTTGGCCACCGCTTCCTTCACAAACTCTGCTGCGCCCATTCGCGTCTGCATTACGCTCGGCACCCGGCCCGAGGCCATCAAGCTCGCCCCTGTGATTCAGCATTTCCAGAACGATCCGGCCTTCGAGACCCATGTGGTGCTCACGGGGCAACACCGCGAAATGGTCGCCCAGGTGATGGACTGGTTTGGTCTTACCGCCACTCACGACCTTGCCATCATGCAAGAGCGGCAGACCCTCACTGATATCACTTGCCGCAGCCTCCAAGGGCTTGAGCAGCTCTTCCAGGCGATCGCGCCTCAGCTCGTGCTCGTTCAAGGGGATACCTCCACCGCCTTTGCGGCTGCCCTTGCGGCTTTCTATCAGCAAATTCCCGTCGGACATGTAGAGGCCGGACTGCGCACCGACAACCTCCTCAACCCCTTCCCCGAAGAGGCCAACCGACGGCTGCTCTCCCAGCTGGCCCAGCTCCACTTTGCCCCCACGCAGCTCTCCGTCGAAAATCTCGAAAAATCTGGCCTGGTCGGTAATATTCATCTCACTGGCAACACCGTCATTGACGCCCTACTCAGCGTCGCCGCTCAATCACCGCCTTGCCCGATTCCAGGTCTCGACTGGCAGACCTATCGCGTTATTCTTTCAACGGTCCATCGCCGCGAGAACTGGGGCACGCCACTCCAGGACATCATCGCAAGTATGCTACAAATCGTGGAACAGGTCAGCGACGTGGCCCTGCTGCTGCCTCTACACCGCAATCCCACGGTGCGAGAACCCATTCAAGCCGCCTTGGGTCATCATCCCCGCATCTTTTTGACCGAACCCCTGGACTATCCCAGCTTGGTGGGAGCCATGCAGCGCTGTACCCTGTTGTTGACGGATTCAGGCGGTATTCAAGAGGAGGCCCCTGGCCTGGGTAAACCCGTGCTTGTGCTACGGGAAACGACCGAACGACCCGAAGCCGTCATGGCCGGTACCGCCAAGCTGGTGGGGACAGACCCCACCCCAGTCGTGGCAGAGGCCATCAAGCTCCTGACTGACCCTGCTGCCTATGCCGCCATGGCCAACGCCACCAATCCTTTTGGCGACGGCAAAGCCAGTCAACGCATCGCCCAAATCGTTAAGGCTTACTTCGCATCGGCCTAGGTCTAACCGTTGGAGTGCAAACAGGCTCGTTTGGCTAGTCATCCTGACTCGGTGGTTCTGCTGCTGTGTCTAACAGCTCTTGTTTGGAGCGTTTTAGGGTTGCCCACAACTGCTTAATTTGTTGGTAAGTGTCTTCAGCGGACAGCTTGCCACTGGTCTCTAGACCACACAGCAACGAAACTCGGTAAGCGAACTCTTGGATGTTGGCATTGAAGGCCAGCTGCTGGGGGCTAAACGGGCCTCGGTATCTGCCGAGGGGCTGGATAAATTCTTCCCGTCTTTGTTGCATTTCATCGCGATCGCCCATGATTCTCGGCCTCAGCTAAAAGGTGTGCTACCTGATTACGAATTTACTCTTTCTCAAGTGCGCATCATCATCCTTTACCAAGCTTGTGAGCGCCTGGTCAGCGTTGTTAGTCCCGTCAGGGGTTTGCTTTTGTGAATCTATTTTTTCATTTTGGCGATTTTTTGACAACTTTTAGGTGCTAGATGGGTACTCTTAAGGCGTGGCTCCCGTATCCGAAATGGAGCGGCTCGTACACCAATCAATCGGAGTATCGGAAAACCCAGACGGCTGAATTACTGCTAGAATTTGTAGCTCTGTGGTACCTGCCCTGCGGAACTGCCACAAGTATGGTATTGAAACGCTATTCTTGAGATCATAAGGAAAGAGTGGGGAGCCACAATGAACAAATCAATGGCGATCGCGTTAGCCGGTCTTGCGGCTCTGGCGCTGACGAGCTGCAATAAACCTCCGGAAGAGCCCCAGGCTGAAGCTCCGGCAACCCCGGTTCCCGCCGTTGAGGCCACCACTCCTGCGCCTGAAACCGGCCCAGATGGGCTAAAAAAGAGGTTTTCACCTCACCGAACGGCGTTTTGATCACCGAAGCCAATAGTGAGACTCAAATTCCTGGCTTGATTCCCTCCACGGATTCAAACCTACGCCTCAAGGCCATTGGCCAAGGTCGCCAGGATCCCTTCACCGGTACTATTATTCGGGTTCGCCCTGTGCCTCCCGATCCGGCCACTCTGGGTAGTGCAGGGGGTAGTGCAGGAGGCAGTTTCTCCGGAGCGGGTGGTTTTGGGACACCGACCCAGAGATTTTCAGTCGGTTCATCGGCCTTCGGGGGTTCTGGTGACAGTGTGGCTGGTGGCGCTTCTCGGGGAACGACGGTCAGCTCCTCTGGCGGCAGTGTAGCTAGTGGTGCTTCTCGGGGAGCGACGGCCAGATCCTCTGGCGGCACTGGCTCGGTCGGGAGTCAGATGACACCTCGGGGGGCTTCTACGACGGTCAATACGAGCAGTAAGACGGCAGCCAAAGGTTCCTCGGGTAGTCGCAAAACGGCTGCTGGCAACTCTTCTAGTGGTAGCAAGACGGCGACGCGTGGGTCTACCGGTGGCGGTGCCAAGACTCCCCAGATCGCCGTCGGCCCAGGCAACTTGCCTGACCTAACGCCCCGTGCACCGATTCCGGATCCCGCCCTGGCTCGGGCTGTGGAAGTGACCGGCGTCATCCAAATTGGCTCTACCTACCAGGCTATTGTCAAAGCAGCGGATGAACCCACCAGTCGTTACGTCAGTGTCGGTCAGCGTCTATCCAATGGTCGCGTTTTGGTCAAACGCATTGAGTCCAACGGCTCTGAACCCGTGGTGATTTTGGAAGAGAGTGGTGTTGAGGTGGTTCGTGCCGTTGGAGCCCCCGTCGAAGGCGATCGACCCCAGGCGACCGCAGCGCTGCCGGTTCCTCCCTCCAGTATCTAGGTTCGTGGATGACGCCAATTGTGTTGAGATCGGGAGATTTGAATCACAACGAGCTCGACACTGCACTTGACATTGCAATTATTGGTGCCGGTGTGGCTGGGTTGACCTGTGCTCGACAGCTGCAGCTCGCCGGTTACCGAGTAGCATTGATCGACAAATCTCGGGGTCTAGGCGGACGGCTGGCTACCCGTCGTTTGTCGGGGGAGACCCACGCTGACCACGGGGTCTGCTATCTCCAGCCCAAGCATCCTGCCTTTACCGAGCTGCTGCAAGAACTCGCCCAAAGCGGAATCCTGAGCGTCTGGCCAGCGCGACGCTATGGGCTGTCAGCGGAGGGCGCTCTGATCCCTGAGTCCAAGCCCAAAGGGAATACTATCTCTGTTCCTTGCTATGCGTCTGAAACGGGTATCACCGCCCTGGCCAAGGCCTTAGCCGTCGGGTTGCGCGTTGAGCGGGGCAACGGCGATCGCCTCGAGCTCGATACCCGCTCTACCTCCGCCGGTTGGCGC